>CAXNNM010000084.1:0-5214 GCA_964203735.1 Gaiellales bacterium
TGCACCGCGGCCGCGACAGGCCGGACACGGCATCTCGCGGACGATCTGGCCCAGCGGCGTGTTCGAAATCTGTCGTACCTGTCCGAGTCCACCACAGGTCGGGCAGGGAATTGGGCGCGTAGGTGGTTCTGCCCCGGAACCAGCGCAGCGGTCGCAGGGAGCCACGATCTCGACCTCGAGGTCACGCTGCACGCCAACGGCCGCTTCGCGTAGCGTCAGCGAGATTGCCGTGGCGGCGTCGGGACCAGCCTGTGGACCGCGCCGAGCCCCGCGTCCACCAAACATGCCGTCGCCAAAGAACATGCCGAGGATGTCGTCAAGATTGCCGAAGCCCGCGCCGCCACCCGCACCTGCGCCCGAGATTCCGGCATGCCCAAAACGGTCGTACTGCACCCGCGTCTCTGTGACCGAGAGAACCTCATAGGCCTCGGCCACTACGCGGAAGGTCTCGGCTGCCTCGGGGTTGTCCGGATTGACGTCCGGGTGATGCTGCCGCGCGAGGTTACGAAAGGCCTTCTTGATCTCGTCGTCCGACGCGTCGCGTGGCACACCAAGAGTCTCGTAGTAATCAGCAGGCGTAGACATTCGGGGGGCATCCTATCGGGGTTGACGCTCCCGCCTGACACCATCACTGGTTCGCTCGGTACAACGCCCCAACAATCAGGCCAACTCCGAGCAGCCAGCCAAGTCCGCGCGTCAGCATCAACGTCCAAAGCATGATCTTGCGATCAGCAGGCGGGAGACCACGCGCCTCGCGCCACCGCAGCCAGATCGCCCACGTCTGATAGCTGGCGAGGCCAACGCCGGCTGCCAGCAAAGCCCAGTTCACGCCAGGACCATCAATCCTCGTAGACGTCTTCGACGTACAAGCTGAGTGCTGCGGCTGCACCGCGGACGGCGACGATCGCGTGGGCGTAGTCCATCCGGACTGGACCGATCACCGAGATCGCGCCCAACACGCGATGTGGCAAGCCATAGCCGGCCGTGATCATCGCGACAGGACGCAGCGCCGGTGCCAAGTGCTCTTCGCCAATTCGCACCGTCACCTGATCGCCGCGCAACGCACTACGCAGCTGGTCGAGCATGACCGCGCGCTCCTCGAGCACCGAGGCCAGCTCGTTCAGCTCGTGCTGATCCTGCGCACGCAACTCGCTCATCAGTTGCGACGCGCCTCCGACAAAGAGACGGTCGGCGCTGGAGTCGAAGATGTCATGGAAAACCGGCGCAATGGCGGCCAAGAAGGCCCGCTCCCGTGCGTCGATCTCGTCGGAGGCGAGTCGCGCGCGAACCGAGCGCTCGGTCAATGAGCCGCGCGTGAATGTTTCGTTGAGGTACTCGCGCGCCCACTCAGCGAGCCCTGGGTCGACGGGGCCCTCAAAGGCAAAGACGCGCTTCGCCACCGCGCCAGAACCGGTGATCACGAGGACCATCAGAACCTGCGGCTGCAGCGTCAGGACTTCGATGTGGCGAACGTCAATCGTGGCGACGCTCGGCGCGCTCGCGATTGCCAACAGGCGGGTCACCTGCGAGAGCGCTTCTGTGGTGGCACGCAGAGCATCATCCACCTCTTGGGTGGCCTCGCTCAGATCCAGCATCATTGGCTCGGCGGCAATCCGTTCGGACAACAGCTCACCGGCATAGAAGCGATAGCCGAGCTCCGTTGGAACGCGCCCGGCCGAGGTGTGTGGATGTCCGAGCAGACCGACCGATTCGAGCCAGGCCAGCTCGTTGCGCAGCGTCGAGGCAGAAGACTCGAAGCCGCGACGCACCGTCAGCGTCTTCGACCCCACAGGCTGCCCCGTCGAGATGTGTTCCTCGATGACAGCACGCAGCACCAGTTGGCGGCGTTGAGTGAGGTCGAGGTCAGGCAGCATCGTCATCAAGAAGGTCTGCGACACAATCGTGCAAGAGCATTCGACCGCGCCGATCTAGACGGATCGTATCGTCCGTCGTGGTGGCAATGCCAATCTGTACGAGTCGCTCTAACGCTGCACGGTTGAGCACGTCCGCAACTTCTGCGATCGGCACACCATCCGCAAGGCGCAGTCCGAGCATCAGGCGCTCGGTCTGACGCGTCCGTTCGTCGATCAGTTCGAACGTCGCGGGCGCTGCTGCAGGATCCTCGATGTACGCCGCCAATTTTGGAGCGTTAACACGACGGGCGCCCGAAACGGTTGAGACAGCTCCAATCCCGAGACCGAGATAGTCGTTTCCCAACCAGTACGCCCGATTGTGTTGCCCCTCGTGCTCGCGACTGCGGGCAAACGACGCGATCTCGTACCACGCGTAGCCCGAGTATCCGAGCGAATCGATTACGAGATCCATATGGCGCTCCAGCAACTCGGCCTGCGCCTCGAGTTCGGCCCCGTGGTGGATTGAGAAGCGCGTGCCGGGCTTCGCCTCCAGTTCGTAGGCGGAGACATGATCGGGACCAAGCTCCTCAAAGACCGCCAAATCGCGCGCGAGGTCGCTTTCGCGCTCGCCGGGAATGCCGTAGATCAAGTCGAGTGACAGCGATGGCACCCGCGCCTCGCGCAGCAACGCAACCGCGGCGCGGACCTGCTCGGGCGTCGTCTGGCGCTCCAACGTCGTAAGCAGCGGCGCAGCAAACGTCTGGGCACCAAGCGAGACACGCACACCGCGTTCGCCCAACATCTGGGCCATTTCGGGATCGACACCTTCGGGGTTGCACTCGACCGTCGTCTCGATCGTGCCCTGCGGAAGCGCATCGAGCAGCGAGCCCAAGAGCCGCGATCCCAGCTTGGACGGCGTACCACCACCGATGTACACCGTCTCGACGGGATCGGCAAGCACCGAGCCACGCGTTTCGAGCTCGCGCAACAGCGCATCGACATAGGCTGCGTGGCGATCGTCGTTGCCCGTGACCGTCACGAAATCGCAGTAGCCGCAGCGGTGCGCGCAAAACGGAACGTGCACATACAGGTGCTTGACGTGTCCCATGTGGCAATCGTGACCCATCCGCCACCTCAGGAGCCGCGATAGGCTTTGTGTATGCCTCCTCGACCCTGTGTCTGCGAACTTGCTCTCGATCGTTGCGACGCCACGTGCAACGCCAAAATGCTCGAGAAGACGTTCTATATGGCGTGCCTCGATCTGACGGATCGCCCGACCCTCGTCGTTGGTGCTGGCCCGATTGGACTCGAGAAGATCGAAGGCCTCTTGGCGGCCAACGCCGCAGTCCACGTGATTACGAAGTCGGCCTGCGCAGAGGTGCACGAGTTGGCCAACGAGGGCGCCATCACACTCGAATTGCGCGAGTACACACCCGCCGATCTGGAGGGGCGCCTCTTGGTCGTCGCCGCGACCGAAGATACCCAACTAAATGTTGAGATCTATCGCCGCGCCGAAGAGCGCGCGATGCTCGTCAACATCGTCGACGTACCCCCACTCTGCAACTTCATTCTGCCGGCAATCGTTCGGAGTGGTCCGATTGCAATCGCGATCTCGACCTCGGGCGCCAGCCCAGCACTCGCCAAGCGCTTGAAGCGCGAGATCCTGGAGACCTACGGTGAGCCGCATGCGGAGTTCGCCGTGATGCTCAACGGTATCCGCGGCTGGGCCAAGGATCTGTTTCCGACCTACAACGACCGCAAAGTCTTCTTCGAAGGACTCGTCAACGGCGATCCAGATCCGATCGAAATGCTGCGCGCGGGCGACACGGAGGGCGTACGCGCCTTGATCCGTGAGCGTCAGGACATCGCCGAAACGATGTTCGTCGCCTCGTAGCGAATTGACGACGCCCCTGCCGGGGGCGTATCGTGCAGGGATTGACTGCGCGATCAGGCGCACCGAGGAGGACATCATGGCGGTACGAACACCCATCGAACTAGATCGCGGACGCATTGCGGAGCTAACGGCACGCGAAGCGAAAGTCCTTGATGGCACCACCACTGCCTCGGGCGAGATGTACAAGCGCGCCAACCATGTGCTCTCTGGCGGCGTCGCCTCGTCGTACCAGTTCCGCGACCCGTGGCCGATCTATCTCGAGCGCGGTGTTGGCTCGAAGGTCTGGGACGTCGACGGCACGGAGATGATCGACTTTCACAACGGCTTTGGTTCGATGGTCCAGGGTCATGCTCATCCCGTGATTACGAAGGCTGTTGCTGAGCGCATGACGCAGGGCACGCACTTTGCTGCTCCGACCGAGGATGCGATTGTGGTTGCCGAGGAGCTGCAGCGCCGTTGGGGCCTGCCGCAGTGGCGCTATACGAACTCGGGCTCCGAGGCCACGATGGATGCAATTCGCATCGCCCGTGCCGCCACAGGCCGCGACACGATCATCAAGATCTTCGGCTCGTATCACGGCCATCACGACTACGTGATGGTGTCGATCGGTGTCGATTACGCCTCGATTGGTGATCGCGAGAACTACGCCTCCCTGCCCTACGGTGGTGGCATTCCGAAGGCCGTGTCGGACATGACGATCGCTGTCCCCTTCAACGACGCTCCCGCGATGGAGCGCCGCATTGAGCGCCTCGCCGAAGAGGGTCGCCTGCCGGCCTGCGTGATCATGGAAGCCGCCATGATGAACCTCGGCGTCGTGCTCCCAGAGCCCGGCTACCTCGAGGCTGTCCGCGAGATCACGAAGAAGCACGGCATCATCTTGATCTTTGACGAGGTCAAGACCGGCATGACGATCGCAGCAGGTGGCGCGGTTGAGAAGTTCGGCGTCGTGCCGGACATGGTGACGCTCGCCAAGGCGCTCGGTGGCGGCCTGCCAATCGGCGCAATCGGTGGGACCGATGAGGCCATGGAGATCGTCCGCAACGGCGGCGTCTATCAGGTCGGCACCTACAACGGCAATCCGCTCGGCATGGCCGCAGCGCGCGTCAACCTGCTCGAAGTGATGACCCCCGATGCCTACGCACACCTCGATCGCCTCAATGACGTCATGCTCGGCGGTTGCTCGGCTGTGCTCGAGAAGTACAACCTGCCGGGCTACACGGTTGGCATCAGCTCGAAGGGCTGCGTGACGTTCGCGCACGATCCAATCGTCGACTACGAGTCCTTCAAGGCTCAGCAGGACGGCGAGCTCTGCGACCTGGCGTGGCTGTACAACATGAACCGCGGCGTCTTCATGACTCCGGGTCGCGAGGAGGAATGGACGCTGTCCATCCAGCACTCGCTCGAGGACTGCCAGCGCTTCGTCGACGCCTTCGAAGAGATGGCGTCCGACCTCACGGCCTAGAACGT
>CAXNNM010000085.1:0-5184 GCA_964203735.1 Gaiellales bacterium
GTTCTCGGTGCGAAGAACGCAGGCGGCGCAGTGGAGCCCCTCGAGCGTGAGATCGATCTGCTCAGTGGGGGAGTTAGTCACAACGGTCAAAGTATACATACCCCCGGGGGGTACTATAAGATGTGTTGCATGGAACACGGAGATGCCACGGGCGGCTACGCCGCAACCAAAGACGAGCTGCTCAAGCGACTGTCACGCGCGGAGGGTCAGGTGCGCGGTGTCGCGCGGATGATCGAGGAAGACCGCTACTGCATGGATGTCCTGACTCAGATCTCTGCCGCGCGGGCTGCGCTGGATCGTGTTGCGCTCGGCGTGCTGGACGAGCACGTGCGCCATTGCGTCGTGGGCGGGCACGGTCCGGGCTCCGAGGAGGAGCGCATCGACGAGTTGATGGCCGCTGTTGGACGACTCGCCGGACGTCGCGCGTGAGCGACGCGCCGATTAGACGGACGGGCAGCGACTACATCGAGGTGGGCGCGACCTTGCTTGCCGCAGCAGCTGAAGGACAGGCTGGGCTGGCGGCAACGATCGTCTCGCCACCCACGCTCGTGCTCGGCTCCGCACAGTCCGAGACCGATGCGGCGACGGGTGTCGACGTGGTCAGACGTGGCACGGGTGGGGGTGCAGTGTTCTGCGACGAAGGCGTCCTGCTGATCGACCTCGCCGCGCCCGCGGGTCATGCGCTCGCGCCGGAAGATGTGACGGAGGCCTACCGACCGCTGGGGGAGGCGGTGCAGCACGCACTCGCTGGGCTCGGCGTCGACTGTCGCACGGTCAGCGTGGAGGAGGCTCGAGCAATGGACGATCCGCGCAAGGCTGCTGCCCGGCGTGCCTGCTGGGCGGGTCTCTCGCCATACGAGGTCGTGCTCGGCGATGGGCGCAAGCTGGTCGGATTAGCCCAGCGTCGCCGCCGAGGTGCCGTGCTGCACCAGGTTGCAATCCCGGTAACAACATCGCCGGCGGAGGTGCTCAACCATCTCGTCGATGGCGCACTGCTCGGGCAATGGCTTCAGGCGACCGCCATGTTGGCCAGCGCGGCGGGCTGTGGATCGGCAACACCTGCTGGCACTTGGGATGTGCTGCGCGACCCGCTTGCTGCCCTGTTGCGTTCCTAACGAGCGGGGACGAAATCCCGTTGGCTAGCTGAACTTCTGCTTCGCCTCAGCGGCCTTTTGGCGCAATCGCGCACGGGCAGCCTCAGTGGCCGGATCAGGCCCAACAACGCCGTCGACGATCAAATCTGCCTCAACCGGCGTAGCAACTGGCGCCTCGGGAGCCGTCTCAAGATCGCTGATCTTCGTGCGCAACTCGTCGCGTAGTGCTGCGTTGGCCTCAGGATCAAAGTCGGCCTCGGGATCGCCGTAGGGCGCATCGAAATCCGATTCGTACGTGTCCACGGCAGGCTTCCCGCCGCGCAGACGGCGCCACGCACGCGGCGCGAGTGCCGCGCCAGCGGCGATTACGATGGCCGCACCGGCGGCCGCTCCGGAGATAATTGTGCGTTGTCGCATAGACCGCAGCGTAGCGCCGATGCTCCTGCCCGTCGCCCCACCTGCCGTGCGCTGCTATCTTCTTCCGCGCGGCTATCCGCCGTGCGTCAGAGCGACGCGAGACCCTCCAAAAGGATTCGAACAAGAGTGACCGCCTACGAGTTCATGCTGATCCTCGACCCCGAAGTGGACGAGGCACGTCAGGAAGAGATCGTGCACCGCGTGCGCGACATCATTCTCGGCGGAGGCGGCACGTGGGATGCGATTGATCCTTGGGGTCGTCGCAAGCTCACGTTCCCCATCAAGAAGCGCGAAGAGGGCGACTACTGGGTGATTCGCTTCACCTCGAACCCCGCGACCCTTGATGAGGCCGAGCGCGTTCTCTCGATCACCGACGAAGTTCTGCGACATAAGGCCGTACATCAGGCACGACCGTCGCGGAAGACGGAGGCTGCGGCGGGTTCCTGATGTCGGTCTGGTCATTGCGCGCGCGAAGCCGTAGGCTCCGTGTAACGCGATACCGATAACGATCGACTCTCGGATACACGTCGTAGAAAGGTCACTCCAATGGCGAACATCAATCGAGTTATTCTGGTCGGCAACCTCACGCGCGATCCCGAGTTGCGCGCAACGGGCAGCGGGCTCGCCGTGTGCACGATGCGCATCGCCGTCAACAATCGCCGCAAAAAGGGCGATACGGGCGAATGGGTCGAAGAGCCAAACTACTTCAACGTCACCACCTTTGGTGCGCAGGCCGAGAACATCTCTCGCTACCTCGCCAAGGGTCGCCAGGTCGCCGTCGACGGTCGCCTGTCGTGGAGCGAGTACGAGGCCAAGGATGGCTCGGGCAAGCGTGAGCGCGTCGAAGTGATTGCAGACACCGTGCAGTTCATTGGTCCCCGCGAGGGTGGCGGCAGTGGTGGTGGCGGCGGCGAGTACTCCGCACCAGCCTCCACGCCGGAGCCAGCTGCAGATATTCCTGATGCGTGGGCCGGTGGCGGCGCTGCGCAAGACGACGACATTCCCTTCTGACGTACGAGGACTGACCGATGGCACGCACCGCAAATCGCAAGGCAATCCTGCTCGACGACGTCGAGCATCTCGGGCACCGTGGCGAGATCGTCGCGGTCTCCCGTGGCTACCTCCGCAACTACCTCGTCCCGCGCAAGCTGGCCGAGGAGGCGACTCCCGCTCGCGTCCGTGAGGTCGAGGGACTGGCCGCCACGCGCGCCGCGCAGGAGGCTCGCACAGCCGAGCAGGCGCACGACATCGCTGCGCTGCTGACAAAGACGGTGCTCACGATCCCGGCTCGAACCGGCCCGGATGGACGCCTCTACGGCTCCGTCACGGCTGCCGACCTCGCCGACGAGATTTGGCGATCGCGCAAGATTCGTGTCGACCGCCGCAAGATCCGGCTCGAGGAGCCGATCAAGGCGATTGGTTCGTATCTCGTCGAGATCGACGTGTTCACTGATGTCCGTGCGGCCGTCAAGACGCAGGTTGTCCAGGCCGAGGGCTTCGAGTTTGAAGAGGCTCCCGTCGCCGAAGCAGTGGTTGTCGAAGAAGTTGTCGACGCCCCCGCTGACGCTGACGCGGTGGCCGAGACGGACGAGTAGCGAGGCGGCGGGATGCCGCCCGCGCCAGAAGGGGCGAATCTTCCGCCCCAAGACCTCGACGCTGAGGAGGCTGTCCTCGGCGCGATGATGATCAACGAGCAGGCCGTCTTGACGGTCTCTGAGGTGATCAAAGATCCCGGCGATTTCTATCGCGAGGCACACGGCACGGTCTTCCGCGCAATTCTCGCGTTGCTCACTCGCAGCGAGCCCATCGATGCCGTCACGGTCTCGGACGAGCTCGAGCGAATGGGCAAGCTCGAAGACGTTGGGGGCCGCGGCTTTATCTTCGGCCTCTCGTCGAGCGTGACGGTCGCCGCGAATGCCAAGAGCCATGCGCAGATCGTCCGCGACGTGGCAATCATGCGACGGGTCGCCGCAGCCGGTCTCGAGATCGCCCAGCTTGGCTATCAGCGCCAAGGCGATGTCCGACAGATTCTCGATCAGGCCGAGTCGGCCATCTTCGACGTGGCCCAATCGCGCAACACGAGCGAGCTGATCGCGCTTTCCGAACTCTTGCCGGAAGAGGTCGAGCGGATGGAGGCTGCGGGCGAGCACCGTGGCCTAACCGGCGCGCCCTCGGGGCTCAATTCGCTCGACAAGATCACGTCGGGCTTTCAGGCCTCGAACCTGGTCATCCTCGCTGCGCGTCCGGCGATGGGCAAGACGTCGCTCGCGCTCGGCATCGCCCGGCATCTTGGCGTCGAAGCAAAAATTCCGGTCGTCATCTTCAGCCTCGAGATGTCCCGCAACGAAATCGCCCAGCGCTTCATCTCGTCCGAGGCGCGCGTCGATTCGACCCGCATGCGCCGCGGCGACCTGCGCGATGAGGATTGGGTCCGCGTCCAAGACGCCTGCAACCGACTCACCTCGGCGCCGATCTACGTCGACGACACGGCCGGTATCAATCTGATGGAGATCCGCTCGAAGGCGCGGCGCCTCAAGATGAAGGAGCCGAACCTCGGACTCATCTTGGTCGACTACCTCCAGCTGATGAGCGCCAACGACACGGCGGAATCCCGCGTGCAAGAGATCAGCCAGATCTCGCGATCCCTCAAGGTCCTCGCCCGCGAACTCAACATTCCGGTCCTCGCCCTCTCGCAGCTTTCGCGTGCCGTCGAGTCGCGCACCGACAAGCGCCCGCTCCTGTCGGACCTTCGTGAAAGTGGCTGCCTCACGGGTGACACTCGCGTCTTTCTGCCGGATTCCGGAGAGCGCATCCGGATGGATCAGATGAGCGGTCGTATTGGCGAGTGCGTATTAGCTGTCAATCCCGAGACGTGGGAGCTTGAGCGTCGCGTCGTCACCAACGCGTTCTCGACCGGCGTCAAGCCCGTCTACCGGTTGACGCTAGCGTCGGGTCGTACAATTCGGGCGACCGGTAATCATCGTTTCCGATTACTCGGCGACTGGCAGCGACTCGATCAGCTCAAGGTGGGTGATCGCCTCGCTGTGCCGGTTGAATTGCCACTCGCAGCTATCGGTACCGCGAGCGAGGAGCAACATTCCGATCGCGTCCTACTGCACAGCGCCGTGTCGCTCGACGGCTCGCGACACAATCACGGTGACGCTCGCCGTGACACCGGCAGCGACGAGCTGCGCCGACTGGCTGATGGGCAAGTCACCTGGGATGCAGTTACACGCATCGAGCTCGACGGAGAGGAAGAGGTCTTCGACCTTACCGTTACGGGGCTCCACAATTTCGTGGCGGAAAACATCATCGTCCACAACTCGATCGAGCAGGACGCGGACGTCGTGATGTTCATCTACCGAGACGATTACTACAATAAAGAGACGTCAGAAAAGCCCGGCATTGCCGAGTTGATCGTGGCGAAGCACCGTAACGGCGCTGTTGGTGGGGTGGACCTCGCGTTCATGCCGCACTTCACGACGTTCTCGGATCTTGCAAGGGGAGAGGCGTAAATGAGCGGAGCAGTGGTTGTTGGAGCCCAGTGGGGCGATGAGGGCAAAGGCAAGATCGTCGACCTGCTCGCTGAGCGATTCGAGATCGTGGCGCGCTACCAGGGTGGCAACAATGCGGGCCACACGGTCGTGCATGGCGATGAGACCTTCAAGTTCCA
>CAXNNM010000086.1:0-5153 GCA_964203735.1 Gaiellales bacterium
CAGCGGCATCGCCACGGGCTCCGTTGGCTCGTCTTGCCGGGCCGTGGGGTCCGGGCGACAGTTGGTTGCGAGAAAGATGTAGCCGCGCTCATTCATGCGCCCCGGACTTGTGCAGAACTCGCCGAGCGCTTCAAGGGCGTCGGACATCAGGAAGGTCTCTTCTCCGAGTTCGCGACGCGCGCACTCCAGCGGATCCTCGCCTGGACTCAATGCTCCGGCTGGCACCTCGAGAGTCACCAACCCGATTGCGTAGCGGTACTGACGTACCAAGACAACGTCGCCATTAGGAAGTATCGGTACGACCTTCGCGAAACCAGGCGAAAGAATCATCGGAAAGGCGAACTCCTGCCCAGCAGGCGTCCGCACGTCGTGCTCCTCAATGCGAATCACATCGTCGTGCAACACGCGTACATCGCGTGTCTGCCACTCGGTCGGACCGGAGTTCTCCACATCCGCACTATAGGGCTGAAGCAAGAGCAGGTAGAGTTGCTTTTCGATGCGTGTCCGTCCTGCTCTGATCGTCCTCACGGCAATCGTTGTTGCCGTCGTCGCTGGTTCCTCGCTCCTCCAGCGGACCTCAAACTCTTCGGCAGCACCCGCAACCACCACGAAGCAAGCCGACGCCACGACAGTTGCTGAGCCGGTCAAGGACGTGCCGCTGCTGACGCTGCCTGACCCCTTGCCAACCCGCACCGTGCGCGTACCGATTTTGATGTATCACCGCATCGCAGTCCTCGCCGGCGACGAGCCAGCAGTGACCATTGATCTGACGGTCGACCCGGGCGAGTTTACGCTCCAGATGCAATGGCTGCAGGACAACGGCTACACCTCGATTACTCAGATGCAGCTGTATAGCGCGCTTGAAGAAGGCAAGCCGTTGCCCGACAAGCCGGTGATGATCACCTTCGATGATGGCTACCGCGGTATCGCCACGATCGCGGCGCCGATCATGACCCGTGTTGAAATGGTCGGCACGGCCTACGTCATCACCGATCGCATCGCGAACCTCAAGAAGACCGCCCCAACGTGGATGACCTGGTCGCAACTGCGAACGCTCGAGCAGCGCGGCTGGGACATCGGCTCACACACGGTTGCCCACACAGAGATTCCTAGCATGACTCCCGAGGCCGGTCTGAAGACGCTCCGCGCCTCTCGCTTCGCGCTCGAGAAGCACCTCGCTCACCCAGTTCAGTGGTTCTGCTACCCGGCCGGCTCTGTCGATCCAGCATCCGTGGAACTCGTCAAACAGGCGGGCTACGTCCTCGCCACCACGACGAAGTCGGGTGACGTGCATTCTGCCGCCGATCCCCTCCAGTTGAGTCGGATCCGAATCTCGAACAGCACCGGCGTGCGCGGTCTCGCAGCCGCGCTGTCTTCCTAACGCTGCGGCTCGGCGAAGACGTCGAGGCTCGACACGCCAACGCGCGTCGCACCAGCCGTGATCAGCTCCCCGACCTCGTCCATGCCCCGCACGGCACGGACCGCCTTGACGCCGACACCAGCGCCGACCTCCTCGCGCAGCAGTTCAACGTCCAAGGTGCCATCGGGTTCGGGTACGAGCCCCGAAGATGTCACGACCATGTCTACTTGGGCTGCCACCACCGCACGCACAAGAAGGCGCAGCGTTCGATCGTCATACACCCCGGTCTCGACCACCGCTCGCACGAGTACTTCCGCTCGCACCTCGCGTGCCTCGGCAATGCAGCGAGTGAGTTCATCGCGCACGTGATTCGGGTCACCAGAGGAAAACGCCGCGAGATCCACAACGATCTCGAGTTCGTGCGCACCGTCCTCAAGTGCCCTCCGCCCCGCAAGCGCCTTGATCGAAGGCAGATCTGTCCCAAATGGATGCGAAATCAGCGCGACGAGCTTAACGTCGGAACCGACGAGCACAGCACTCGCTCGCGCTACGTGCGTCGGAGGCACGCAGACAGCGGCCACGTGCGCCTGTTTTGCTGTCTCGCAGAAAGCCACGCACTGACCCGCCGTTAGACGCGGCCGCAGCAGCATCAGCTCGATCGATTTAGCCACATCTCCGGTTCGTCGTGCCACCCATAGAGCGTACCCGCCCAACGTGACCCCGGTCGCTCCATCACACTCGTAACTCGTCTAAGATGCGGAGCCCACGAAATGAATGACTTCCGCGACCAGAAGCGTTACGACGCGCACCAAGAGGCGATGCGCAACTCGCGCCGAGCCAAGCAGCGCGCGAGCGCGCGCGCAATTCAGCGCAAGCGACGGATGATTCTGATCGCGGTGCTGTTGCTGCCAGTCGCAATTGCAGCGTTCGCGTTCACGTGGAGTCGCACCAGCGAGTCACCCAAGCAGGCTCCCCCCGTCACCGAAGCGTTACCGGTACAGTCGGCGGCCGAGCAGTCCGTTGGTGGGCGTATCGCCATGCCGAACCACGTTCGCGGTGTCCATGTCACGAGCTATGGCGTCGCCGAGCCCACGATGTTCGAGCCGATCATGGAACTCGCCGATCCGAAGCTTGGGATGAATTCGATTCAGATCGACATCAAGGACGAGCGCGGTGAGGTTGCTTTCAGCACACCAATCCCGACGGCCAAAAAGGCTGGCGCTCACATGAATATCTACGATCCGGTCAAGGTACTTCGTCGCGCCCACGAGGCGGGTCTCTACGTGATCGGCCGCATCGTGGTGTTCCAGGATGGCTATTCCCCGCTCGCGGATCCGTCCACCGCCGTGCGCTCTCGTCGTGGCGGCCTCTGGAAAAACGATCTTGGCATCACGTGGGCTGACCCCACCAATGAGGCCTCATGGGAATACCCGATCCAGTTGGCAACGTATGCCGCCGAACTGGGCTTCGACGAAATCATGTTCGACTACGTGCGCTATCCCACCGATGGCAATGCGGCAGACATGGTCTTCCACGATCCGGGTCGTAATCGCGACAACACCATCACATCCTTTTTGAAGAAGGCTGCTGGATCCCTCAAGCCACTCGGCGTTCACGTCTCTGCCGCCATGTTCGGACTCGCGGCGACCGGTGAGCTCGGCATTGGTCAGAAGCCTGGCCAATTGAGGAACACCCTCGACGCCATCTATCCGATGGTCTACCCGTCGCACTTCACCGATGGCCAGTTTGGCATCAGCAAGCCTGGTGATACGCCTGGACCCACGGTGGCCGCAGCGCTCTCCGACTGGCGCCGCCGGACGAATGGCGGCACGGTTCAAATCCGCCCCTGGCTCCAAGACTTCACCCTCGGCGGCATCGCCTATGGCCTCCCACAGGTGCTGGAGCAGATTGACGCTGCCGACCGCACAGGCGCTGGTGGCTGGTTGCTCTGGAACGCTAGGTGTACGTATACGCCAGGTGCGTTCGCTGGCACCCACGGCCAGCCGTAGCGTTACGGGCCGAGTCGGTCGAGCAGCGCAGGATCGTCGCGCCAGCCGCTCTGCGATCGAACACGTAGGTCGAGCATTACCTTGGCACCGATGATCCGTTCGATGTTTGGGCGCGCCGAGGTGCCGATGGCGCGAATCATCGAGCCGCCGGCACCGATCACAATGCCTTGCTGCGACTTGGAATCGACGTAGATCGTCGCCTCGATGCGGGCTGCCCGCTTCTTCGTCGGTGCCTCGTACTCCTCGACGACCACGGTCAACGCGTGTGGCACCTCGTCGTGCAACCGGCGCAGGGCCTGCTCGCGAATCAGTTCGGCGATCTGAAGCCGCACGGGATCCGACGACTTGGCGTCGTCGGGAAACAAGGCGGGACCCTCCGGCGCGAAGCGGACGAGGTCGTTTACGAGCGCCTGCACACCATCACCATTGATGGCCGAGATCGGGTGCAGTTCTGTGAAGTCGCCCAATTCGGCGGCGGCACCGATGGCCCGCCCAATCCGTTCGGGCGACATGCCATCTGTCTTGTTGACTACGATGATCACCGGAACACCCGCGGCGAACGCGGCCTCAGCGCTGGCACGATCGCCACCGCCGATCGACTCTGTGCCGTCGAGGACGAGCAAGACAAGGTCGACGTCGGAGAGCGTTTCTCGCACGCTGCTAGCCATCCGCTGTGTCAGACCGTCTCGTGGAATCTGAATGCCAGGCAGGTCCGCAAGCACGAGCTGCCAACCCTCACCGTGGGCAATTCCGGCAATTCGGCGCCGCGTCGTCTGCGGCCGATTCGACGTGATCGTCACGTGTTGGCCAACGATTGCGTTGACCAGCGTGCTCTTGCCAACATTGGGACGACCGGCGAGACCGATCAGTGCGCAGCGAAACTCCACCCCTGCAGGGTACGCTACCCCGCCAGTTCCGCCGTCGCATCTCTCGCATCAAGTACGCTGCTCTGCAGAGTTGATGAGCGACCCCCACCCAGCACAAGACTCGGTATCCGCCCCCGATCGCGTCGATCAGGCCGTCGAAGCTCACGCGCTCGAGCTGCCCTTCCTCGACATCAACGATC
Organism: Gaiellales bacterium; assembly: GCA_964203735.1. Classification (GTDB taxonomy): domain Bacteria; phylum Actinomycetota; class Thermoleophilia; order Gaiellales; family F1-60-MAGs149; genus F1-60-MAGs149. Next base: position 4,436 of record CAXNNM010000086.1, read on the forward strand.
CGACCTTCTCAATTCGCTCGGACGCCGTTCGCGACGCCCGCGCTGCCGGTCCGTATGCGCGCACCCCCTACGGGCTCGCAGTGCTGCGCTACGCGGAGGTCAATGCGCTCGTCAACGACAAGCGCCTGATCCAAGGCAGTGCCGCCTGGTCCCGCCACAACAACATCACCGGGCCGTGGGCACACTGGTGGTCGAACATCGTGCTTAACCGTGAGGGCCAAGATCACGTTCGTCTCCGCAAACTCGTCAACCCGGCGTTCGCGTCGAAGCACGTGGCTAATCTCGTACCCGAGTTTCAGGCGCTCGCCAACGAACTGATTGATGCTTTCGTCGACGACGGACAGTGCGAGTTTATGCACCAGTTTTCCGAGCCATACGCCACGCGCGTCGTCTGTAAGTTGCTTGGCATTCCCGAGGACGAGTGGGAAACGCTCGCCGGCTGGTCCGAGCAGATCGGCCTCGGTCTTTCGATCGTTGGTTCAGCGCGGCAGGTCGAGATGGAGGCTGGGCTCGCCAACATGCTGGCCTATGCCGACACCATGATCGAACAGCGCCAGCAGCATCCGAAGGACGATTTTCTCCAGAGCCTCGTTGATGCAAACGTTGACAGTGATTCGCTGACGGATCAAGAGCTGCGCGAGAACATCGCATTGCTCGTCTTTGGTGGGATCGACACGACCCGCAACCAGCTCGGTCTCGGCATCGATATCTTCTGCCG
>CAXNNM010000087.1:0-5124 GCA_964203735.1 Gaiellales bacterium
GCACTCGTCGCTGGCGCAGCGGCCTTTTTCGTCCGTGCCCAGATCCTCAAGAGTGCCCCCTCGCCGATCATCGGACCCACCATTACCAGCGCCACCTTCTCGCCGAATGCGTATAAGCCGCGACGGCGCCACGCCACGCTGACAGTCGGATTGCGCAAGCCCGACACTGCAACCGTGCTGATCTTCGATGCCAATGATCGTGCAATTGCGACCGTTCCTGTCGTGCGCAAAGGCAAGCAGTTACGCGCCGCCTGGGGCGGCAAGCTCGCCAACGGTACGCTCGCCCCCGATGGTCCCTATCGGTTTGCGATCTCGCTCAAGCAGCAAGCACGCATTATTCGCATCCCGGATCCAATCATCCTCGATGCGACGCCACCCACCGTCGAGTCAACAGCCAAGCCGGGCCAACGCATTTCGCCTGGGCTCGATGGCGCTGCAGGTACCTATGCCTTCACGCTCAGCGCAGACGAACCCGTCCGCTTCCGGCTCGATGTTCGCCAAATCGAGCCGAGCGGCGCCGCCCGCCTGTTGCGACGCGAAACCGACCTCAAGTGGGCGCAGCGCAAAGAACTGCACTGGTCTGCCGACGTCGGCAACTTGCCACTCGACACGCTCGGTGAGTTTGTCGAACCAGGCTCGTACATCGTTGGTTGGCATGCCGAAGACCGTGGTGGCAACCTCGTCAACGCACCCGAGGTCGTCAAGCCCAATGAGCTCGCACCCGCCCAGGTCGTCGGCGTCGAAACTGTCGCACTCACCCCAACCCTGCAACCCGTCACGTTGCTGGCCGATGTCACCCTCGTGCGACATCGGCCCCGTACACGTTTCCCCGGCGACGTCGTGGCACGCGCCAAGGGTGCCCCCGGCGCAGCAGCCTTGCCACCAGCAACACCCGGTTTCTACGCCATTCAGATCGCTGGTGGCGGCTGGGAGGCGTGGGCCCCCGAGGCGCGCGCCGGACGAGCCCGCGTGCTGGTGATGGAGCCGCTCTACTCGTGGCAAGCAGCCAACCCGTCCGATGCCGACCTCTCCGGCTTCCCCGATGTACCGCCTGCGCCACTCGCCCTCGATCGACCATTTGCCCCCGGAATCGAGACCTCGATAGCCAGCCTCGGTCGCACGGTTGCGGCAACCAGGCGCAGCGGCGTACAGACGGTGGGTGCCATCACAGACCAGTCGATCGAAGCCCGTGGCCTGCCCCGCAGCGCGCGTGTCCTGATCATCACTGATGCTCCCGTCTGGACCGCAGGTCTGCTCGCGCGCCTACGCGCCTTTGCCGCGCGGGGTGGTCGCGTCGTGATTCTTGACAGCGTCAGCCTGACCCGCAAGGCCACGCTGTCGGGCAACGCACTCACGATCGTCGGCCTCGAGGCAGCCGACACCTCTGCCCTCAACCCGTCTTCCTCGCTGAGTGGGCTCCAGAGCAGCCGCGCAAACCCACTCAACTAGCCACGACAGACGCACGCTACGCGCCCTGCCCCGTACCATGCGGGTATGCGCGTTTTGGTCACAGGAGGTGCCGGCTTTATCGGTTCGCACCTCGCCGACCGCCTGCTCGCAGCAGGCCACCACGTGCGCGCGTTTGATTCTCTCGACCCCCAGGTCCACCCCAACGGTCCTCCCGACTATCTCGATGGGAACGTCGAACTCGTGGTGGGCGACGTCCGCAACGAAGCAGCACTCGGCAAGGCGATGGACGACATCGATGCCGTTGTGCACCTGGCAGCCGTTGTCGGAGTCGGTCAATCGATGTACGAAATTCGCCGCTACATGGACGTCAACACCGTCGGCTGCGCGGTCATGCTCGAACAGCTAGTGGCACGGCGCGAACGCATCCAACGCCTCGTCGTTGCCTCCTCGATGTCGATCTATGGTGAGGGCCAGTATCGGAATGCGCGTACGGGCGAGGGCGGCCTTGCTCCGAGCCTGCGTCCAGAGGCCCAGCTAGCCGAACGTCGGTGGGAGCTCGAGACCGCCACCGGCGATGCGCTCGAGCCAGAGCGGACAGCAGAGTCGAAGCCACTGCTGCCGACCAGCGTCTATGCCGTCTCCAAGCGCGACCATGAGGAGCTGTGCCTCGCGATCGGCGCTGCCTACAACGTGCCAACCTTGGCCCTGCGCCTCTTCAACGTCTATGGACCACGCCAGGCTCTGAGCAATCCCTATACCGGCGTGGCCGCGATTTTCGCCAGCCGCCTGCTCAACGGCCATGCACCGGTCGCCTTCGAAGACGGCCTCCAGACCCGCGATTTCGTGCACGTCACCGACGTGGCGCGTGCCTTTCACCTCGCAACAGAGTCGACGGCCACCGCTGCGGCGCTCAATGTCTGCACGGGTGAGGCCTCGAGCATCTTCGATGTCGCCCAAGGTCTCGCGCAGGGCCTCAACCTCGCGATCGAGCCCGAGCTGGTCGGTCGCTACCGCGCTGGCGACATCCGCCACTGCATCGGCGATCCCACTCGGGCAGCCCAGCTGCTCGACTTCCGTGCCGAGGTAAACGTCACGGCTGGCCTCGGCGAGCTCGCCACGTGGCTCGCCGACCAAGAGGCCGACGATCGTGTCGACGAGGCGATGGACGAATTGCGTCAGCGGGGTCTCGAGCGGTGAGCGCAAGGCTCGCCGTCGCCATCGTCGTGCACAGCAATCGCGTCCTCTTGCTCGAGGCGCTGGCTGCCTTGATGGGACCCGGAAGTGCCTGTGAGCCCTGCGAGATTCTGGTGCTCGATAACGCGTCAGAGGACGGCACGTGCGCTGCAGTGCGCGAGGCGTTCCCTGCCGTCACACTCATCGAACAGCCCTATCGCGCCGGCTTCGGCGCCAACCATAACCGGCTCCTCGCGCAGAGCACAGCCGAGTATCACCTCGTCCTCAACGACGATGCAACGGTCGAGCCCGGCGCCATTGACGCCCTCGTCGCCTACCTCGACGCCCACCCCGAGGTGGCGGTCGCGGCCCCGGCCGTCAGCTACCCCGATGGTCGCCATCAGGCAACGTCGTTTCGTTTTCCCGACCCGACGACATGCCTGGTCAGTCTGCTCACGCTTGGCCAGGCTGGTGTCGAGCAGCGCGTCACGGGAGCACCGGCGGCGGTCGACTGGGCAAGTGGTTGTGCCCTCATGCTGCGCCGCTCCGCGATCGAAGTCACGGGCCCGTTCGACGAGGGCTTCTACATGTTTTCGGAGGAGACCGATCTCCAGCAACGGCTGTACCAGCGTGGATTTGAGACGCACGTTGTCCCGCAGGCAGTCGTGCGCCACCACGTGCGCGCCTCGACCAGCGCCGACCCATCGCGCCGAATCGTGGAGTTCTGGCGCAGCCGACGGCGCTACTGGGCGAAGCATCACCCTGGCTTCTCTGGCACCACCGCACGCGTCGCCCTGACCGGGCAGTACGCCGCCCTGAGTGGACTTGCTCGTCTGCCCGCCCTACCGGGGCCACTCCGTCGCCTCAATCCAAACCTGCCTCGCACCGAACTCGATCTCCACGTGCGCAATGCCCGCGAGGGAGCGACCGGGCCCGGGCTGCGCGAGAGCGCTGCCGAGTGGAATGCTGCGCACGGAGTCGCGCCATGAACGAGGTCGTACGCCTCGCGATTGGTGGTCCGGCCGCAATCGGCGCCCGCGCCTCTGCGACGCTGACCGACCTGCTCGCGTCCAGTGGAATCAGCGTTGCCCACACGGGGAGCGTCGTGCTCGACTGGCCGTCGCCGACACTGCCCTTTGAGGCGACGGCGTGGGACGCTCGCGGCTCGGCTGAGGTCGATCCGATTGCCTTTGCGTATCACCACTTGACGGCCCGCAGCACGACGGGTGTCTGGGCAAACCCGGTCGATGCAGTTCGGACTCGCATTGGTGACTGGGTGGCTGCGGAGCGTCTGCGCGTCACCCCTCGCTGGCCAGCAGGGGCAACCTGCGCGATCGCCTTGGTCCATGAGGCCTGTGCGATTACTCCCCCTCGCCGCGGCGTGCTGGGTCGGTTGCGCCGCTCTGCGCCTGCCAACCCAATCGCTGTCTACAGCGAGCTCGCCACGGTCGAGAAGCGCTATCGCGCCACCGCTGCATTGCGCTCCATCGACCTGCTCGAGCCAGAGCAGCAGGCGCGCGTGCGGATGCTTGGCTTCTCGCTTGGCGCCGGCGTCGGCATTCAGATCGCCGGGCGGCCGGGCTTTCGCCGAGGCACCGCGTTCCCCAGCCGTGGCTACGACCCAGCCACCGATCGCCCCACGGACACGATCGAGTTTCCGTTGCTCGACGATGCGGTCTCTGATGGCTTGGCAGCCCTGCTTGCCGTCGGTGGTGCAGCGGCTCTGAGCGTTCCCATTGAGCGCTTTTGTGGCGAGCACGGCCCTGCCGAACTCGTGCTCTACGACGAGCTCCTCGGTCGGCTCGATGCGGCCGGCGCCTGGCTGACCACGCCAGAAGCGATCGTCGAGCGCCTCTACCCATAGCCGTAAAGCGACGTTATGAGCCGTGGGGACCAGCCCGGTACGACGCAATCAGCTTCGCCTCGTGGATCCTAGGAGGACATGACAAGTGCGCACTTGTCATGTCCTCCTAGGATCGCGAGTGGACCTTGATCGCGCGGGTGGGAACGCCTTTTTGGCGTCAGGCCTGCTCGAGCGGAGCCATCGTCAGGCCTGCTCGAGCGGAGCCATCGTCAGGCCCTGCGCCGCGAGCTGCTCGTGGTAGAGCTCGGCGAGTTCCTCGTGGCCCGTCCAGACGATCGCCTGGCCCGACTTGTGGATGCGATTGGCGAAGCCCAGGCCCTGGCGATAGTCGACACCTGGCAAGACGGCCGCCAAGGAGCGCGCAACACCCTCGAACGTGTTGTGATCATCGTTGAGGACAATCACGCGCCACGGAGGACCAAGGCTCGTGCCTCCACCCGTCTTGCGACGCTCGAGCACATCCGGCGTCGTGCTCACTCGGCAGCCTCCGTCTCGAAGGTAGCGATCAACGCGTCCGCGACGACCCGCATCGTGCGGCCCGTCTTCTGGCTCGCGGCCCGAATGCGACGGAACGCCTCCGCCTCATCAATGCCGTCCTTGCGCATCAAGATTCCCTTCGCCCGCTCGACGGCCTTGCGCGAAGCCAAGGCCTCGGTCAGATCTGCTGCCTCCTCGCG
>CAXNNM010000088.1:0-5113 GCA_964203735.1 Gaiellales bacterium
GACTTTCCCGATGGTAATGGTTGTAAGAACCTTTTCTCTATCGTCATAACCATAGGGGCTGGGGATGACGGGGATAACTCGAGCAACACCGCTCTGGTGCAGCGATTTAGGGCAATTCAGGCTGTTGATGCTTTGGGTATGACCAACAGAGCTTTCCCCACGATGTGTGGAGCGATCTCTGGAGACGTTAGTCGCTGTGGACAGAACATGTAGCCCTCCCAGCGCTCTCCCGGTGTTTTCCGACTGGTTATCCACAGCAATTTGCATTAGCCAAGCCGCCGAATCGTGGCCGTGAGCTCTTGCACGAGGTTGTAGAGCGAGCGATCTTCCTTGATGCGCTTCGCGATCTTGTCGTGTCCGTAGTGGATCGTCGTGTGATCGCGCCCGCCAAACAGGCGCCCGATCTGCGGTAGCGACATGTCGGTCAACTCGCGGCTCAGGTACATCGCAACCTGGCGGGGAAACACAATCGTCTGCGTGCGGCGCTCTGAGCGCAACTCGTCGATCGAGAGCGAGAAGTGCTCGGCAACCACGCGCTGGACGCTCTCGACAGTGACGGGCCGCGAGTCTTCGGGGTACTGCGAGCAGAGTACATCGCGGACCAGCTCGACCGTCAAGGGCTCGCCATTGAGCATCGCAAACGCGACGCCGCGCGTCAGTGCACCCTCGAGCTCTCGGATGTTCGTTTGCACCCGCATCGCGATCGCAGCGAGCACCTCGGGATCGTCGATCGTGATGCCATCGCGCGAGGCCTTCTTCCGCAGAATTGCAATGCGCGTCTCCAGGTCGGGGGGCTGCACGTCGGTAATCAGACCCCACTCGAAGCGCGAGCGGAGCCGATCTTCGAGACGCGCAATTTCACGGGGCTGGCGATCCGAGGAGAGCACAATCTGACTGCCACTCTCGTGCAAGGTGTTAAACGTGTGGAAGAACTCTTCCTGGATTCCCTCACGGCCCGACAAGAACTGGATGTCGTCAACCAGCAAGACGTCGTAGGTGCGGTACCGGTTCTTGAACTGCTCGATGCGCTTCTCGCGCAAGGCCTCAATGAAGTCGTTTGTGAAGGCCTCACAGGTGACGTAGCAGGCCGTCATATCGGGCGTCGACGTGGTGACGTAGTGCGCGATTGCCTGCAGCAGGTGCGTCTTGCCAAGGCCGGTGGGACCGTGGATGAAGAGCGGGTTGTAGGCCTGGCTTGGCGCCTCGGCAACGGCGAGCGCTGCGGCATGAGCAAAGCGATTCGACGGGCCGATCACGAAGGTATCGAACGTCGCGTCACGGTTGAGGGGCGCCACACGCTCGGCGCGAGCGGGAGCGGGAATTGCCACGGCCGGAGCCGTTGCGGGTGTCGCTGCCGCCGGTGTCTCGCTCGGGGCGGGGGACGTGGGCAGCGGTGCGTCTTCGACGCCAACCACGATCGACACTTCCAGCGGCGTGCCGTTGACGGTCGCTGCTGCCGACGTGACGAGATCCATAAAGTGGCCAGAGATCCAGCCTCGCACGAACTCGTTCGGCACTTCGACCTCAAGCGTCTCCGCCGTCAGACTGCGGGCGCTCGCTCGACCGAACCACGCGCTGTACGTCGGCGCTGCGAGTGTCTGCTGCAGCTCAAGCGAGACGGCAGACCAGAGCGTCGAGGCAGATGTGTCGGGAGTGGCGGGTGTCATTGCGGAAGCCGCGACCGTAGCAGGAAAGCGGAGGTAGATGAAAGTTGACAACCGGCCCGAATCTCCGCTGTTTGCGGGAAAAACAAACGACTCACAGGGTTATCCCCAGACTTATCCCCCGGCGGGGACAACGCTAGAGGCTCGGTTAGAATGAGCCGACCGGGAGCCATAGGTGCGGTTGTCGTTTGCCGCGGTACCCCTACGACCGGTATGCTTCGCGCTCCCCGGAGACCGGATCGAAGATGAAGCGCACCTACCAGCCCAACGTCCGCAAGCGAGCCAAGGTTCATGGCTTCCGTAAGCGCATGTCGACGCGCGCCGGAGTTGCGGTTATCCGCCGCCGCCGCGCCCGTGGGCGCAAGCACCTGTCGGCCTAGGTCTGCATGCAGAGCGGGCCGCAGGGACGAGGCCGCCTGACTCGCTCGGCGGAGTTTGATGCGGTCTATCGGCGTGGTCGTTCTGCGGCCAGCCGTCACCTCGTGGCGTACGCCTTTCCGTCCGAGCAGGATGAGACGCGGCTCGGCATTGCCGTCTCGCGGAAGGTTGGCGGCGCCGTAGTCCGTAACAAGCTGAAGCGGCAACTGCGCGAGGCCTTCGACGCGAACCCCACTGCGCCCGTGCGCTTGGACATCGTCCTAGTTGCTCGGCCGGGTCTCGACACCGCGGTCGAAGCGCAGGGGTTTCCCTGGCTCGTGACCGAGGTTGCCGAATTGATCGAGCGCAGCAGTGGAACGGCAGCCGCATGATCGGCAGTCTCGTACACGGTTTCTACGCAAACGTCTTACGCCCGCTCTGGCCGGGCGGCGCGCCGGCTACGCGCAATTGTCGTTTCGAGCCAACATGCTCGCGCTACGCCATCGACGCAGTGCGCTATCGAGGCCCGATCGTTGGACCCGTTTTGGCGGTATGGCGCCTGCTCAGGTGCAACCCATGGAATGATGGGGGAGTCGATCCCGTTCGACGGCACCGCTAGTGGACACTCTTTACTCTCTCCTTGACCCGATCGTCCTGCCGCTGACGTGGCTTTTGACAACGATCCACGAGCAGCTCGGCGTCTCGTGGGCCTGGTCGATTGTGCTCCTGACGGTGCTCGTCCGTATCGTGATGATCCCGCTGACCGTCAAACAGCAGCAGTCGTTCCGGGCGATGCAATCGCTGCAGCCGCAGATCAAGAAGCTGCAGGCGAAGTACAAGGATGACCGCCAGAAGCTGAACGAAGAGATGATGCTCTTCTATCGCGAGAACAAGGTCAACCCGTTCGGCTCATGCCTGCCACTGATCGTCCAGCTGCCGATCTTCTTTGCGCTCTACATCGTGCTCGTCGATATCTCCGAGGAGATCGAGGCCGGCGCAGATCTCTCAATGTTCTGGGGCTGGATTCCGAACATCACCGAGTCGTTGAACATGCTGCCGGGCACAACGTTGTGGCCACTGATGATCATCTACGTGTTGTCGCAGATGGGCTCGACGCTGCTGATGCCGACTTCGGTCGATCCAAAGCAGAAGTACATCTTCCTGTTTCTCCCCATCGTTTTTGCCTACTTCATCGTGAGTCCCCCGTTTGGCACCTCAGAATTCCCCGCGGGCCTGTTGATCTACTGGATTACGACGAACCTTTGGACCTGCGGTCAGGCTGCCGTGATTCGCGTCTGGTTCCCACCACCGCTTCCCCCCTCTGCTCAGGAGGAGCCCGCCAAGAAGACGCAAGGTGGGATTGCGGCACGCTTGGGGATCGGCGCTAAGCCGACCAACCAGATGCCGAAGGCGAAGAAGCCCAAGGCCAAGCCCGCTGCCGCAGCGAGCGAAGGTGATGTGGTTGCCGAGGCCCAACCGAAGGCGACACCGGTAACCCCGAAGAATAAGGCCCAGCGCCAAAAACGACCGAGTAAGCCAGCGACCAAGCCCCGCAGCGACGGTCCGAAGTCCAGCTGATGGCTGACGACCCAACAGCGGTCGAAGGCGCGGGCGAGACAGTCGGCGAGGCGCGCTGGGCAGCAACCCGCGAGCTCGAGCGCCGCTATCCCGGGCTCGACAAAGAGACGATCGAGTTCCAGGTCTTGTCGGAAGGCGAGCGGGGCCTGATGGGCGTTGGTCGCGAGCCGGCTCGGGTGCTTGCTCAACTGACGGTGGTGCCGGCGACGGATCCTGCCGCACCCGTGCGAGCAGTAGAGCGCGAGGAGCGGCGGCCGCCACGACAGCGCTCGAGCGCACCCGCGCTGCCAGCAGCAACGGGGCCACTCGCCGAGCGGGTCGAGGAAGTCATGACAGCGATCTGTGAGGGCATTGGGCTCGAAGCGTCAGTCTCGGTTGGTCAGGGGCCAAACGGACTGGTCGCCAATGTTGAGGGCGACGACCTTGGTCTCCTGATTGGCAAGCACGGCCACACGATCGATGCCGTTCAGTATCTCGTCAACGCGATGGTGTTGCGGGGCCAGGAGGACGCGACACCGGTTGTGGTTGACGCGCAGGACTATCGCCGCCGCCGCGAGTCTGTACTGCGCGAGACGGCCGAGCGGGCCGCACAGGAGGCGCTGGCGACAGGTCAGCCGGTCTCGCTGGAGCCGATGTCGAGCGCAGAGCGCAAGATCGTGCATCTCGTCTTGCAAGAGCGATCGGATGTGACGACGGAGTCGGGTGGCCGTGAGCCCCAACGCTGCGTCGTCGTGTTGCCGAGCGCCTGATCCGTTTCACGTGAAACAGTTCTCCACCCCTCCGCGGCGTTTCACGTGAAACACGACCCGCTGCAGCAATTTTTGAATGTGATTACCGACGCCGCGCAGCGCTTGGTCGCCGACAAGAGCCCCGAAGCGCTCGCTGAGCACGTGACTGACGCCCGCAACAGCCTGCCGCTCCTGGTGGGCGAGACCGGACCGCTGATTGATGTCGGGACGGGCGCTGGCTTTCCGGGCGTACCACTGCTGATCGACCGCCCAGAGTTGAGCGGCGTGCTGCTCGATAGCCGAGCCCGCCGCTGCGAGCATCTGCAAGAGGTTGTCGACCGCTGCGAGCTGCGCGATCGCGTCGAGGTCGTCAACCTGCGGGTCGAAGAGTATGCCCATGGTGCTGGGCGCGAGGCCTTTGGCATCGCGGTGGCACGCGCCCTGGCTCCTCCCCCGGTCGCGATTGAGCTCTGTCTGCCCCTGCTGCGCACAGGTGGCGTGTTCGTCATTCATGCCGGCACGGTTGACGCGGAACAACTCGAGCAGGCAGCGCAAGCATTGGCGGGTACCGTGGAGCAGGTTGTTCCGGTCGCGGGCTTTGCGCACCGTTCGCAAGTCGTAATTCGCAAGCTTGGCTCGACACCAGAGCAGTATCCGCGGCGCGCGAATGCGATTGCGCGCGAGCCGCTTGTCCGCCCTGCGGACTAGCCTCTGGTGCATGTCCCGCATTTACGCACTCGCCAACCAAAAGGGTGGCGTCGGTAAGACCACGACCGCCGTCAACGT
>CAXNNM010000089.1:0-5043 GCA_964203735.1 Gaiellales bacterium
GACTGGAGCAATCAGCGCGGCGACAACCAGCACGAGGCAGAGGAGGGCGATGCGCTGCACCCCCTCACTCTGCCTCATCGTGCGGCGGATCGTCGTGTCTTAACGGCGGTGCAACGCGAACATCAGCTGTTTGCCACCAACGACGGCGAGGCTGAATTTCTTTTTGGACGGCTTGCCCTTCTTTGGCGTGACCATCAACGTGCCCTTGCAGGTACCGGCCTTGAGGCCCTTGATCGCCTTGCCGACGACCTTGCAGATCTTTGGCGTCGAAACCTTTGCCGACAGTTTCGAACCAGAGGTCCTGAGGCTATAGCCCTTGGCAATCGCTGCCAACGAGATGGTCTTGCCGACGGTGATGCGATTGCCGTTACCGCGACTCTCGTTGGCGCCATTCCCGGTGCCGCTATTTCCGCTCCCGCTACCCCCATTACCACTATTCGAGCTCTGGCGACCTACGACAAATTTCGGCGACGAGAAGGAGATGTTCGAGATGGTCAGGAGTTGGCCCGCTGTGCCGTTTGTGCCCGCTGTCCATTCTGACCACGACGGGGTGTACGAGCCGGCGTCGCCTGTGCGGGTGATCGGGAGCAGATCCGCGTTGAATCCGGCAGCCGAGGTGCCAAACAGCGAGAGGATCGAGTTCGGGACGAGGGCATAGAACGTGCCACTACGATCGCCACCGCCCGACGAGGCTGCAACGAGGTGTGGCGCAGCAACTCCGTAGGTTAGTGTCGGTGCCTGTCCTGGAGTGATCGGTGACGACTCGAGCGAGCCGATGAAAGCCGAAGAGGATCCGAACAATACGCCGGTGAAGGCGGGGTCGAGCGTCGTATCCATGCTCAGGAGTAGCTGCGGCGCGAATACCTCGCTGGTGGGTTGGGTTGTGTTGTCACCGCAGGAGGACACCGGGATGGTCGAGCACGAGTTTGGCATGCCGGTCGAATTCGGCATGGTCTTGGCCTTGAACTTGATCCGGACGTCGCCGCCGCTCGCGCTTACCGTCGAGCTCCAGTACGAGGGCGCGCCGTTCGCCCAGGACCAGCGCAGCGTTGAGTACGCGCTGTTGAAGCCCACGATCAGATCGATCGTGGTGTTCTCGTTGACGGTGTTGACCGCACCGGTCAGATTGTTGCTCCAGTTGCCAGTATCGTTGCGACCGAGCAAGATCGAGACGCGATTTGGGATGGCGTAGCACTGACCGCTGGGCGTATCGGCGCACGCGTTCACCGGGGCGACGAAGGCATAGATGTCGGTAGCGACCTGAGGGGCCGGCGTCTGGGCAGGTGATCCGCCGGTGTTATCTACGATAACGATGTCGGATCCGCCGTTATTGATTGCGAAGTACTTGACGAAGGGCCGCCCGGCCGCGCCTGGTGTTGTGTTGTCCCAGCCACCGTTGTTGGCGTCGGAAGCGTCAAGCCCAGGAGAGGTCTCCTGGTACTGCACTGCGGTAAGCGCTGCGGCAGGCGACGCGAAGATGACGCCACCAACCGTGGCCAGAACAAGAAGTACGAGCAATCTGCGGACGGCACGCATGAGAAATCTCACTTTCCTTCCGGGCTTAGGGACGCCCATTTTACGACAAGTGTAGTGTCAGTTGCACGATCTGAAAAGGGCTGGAAACCGAACGCTCACCTGTGAAGGTGATCTAGCTCACAGCACGCAGCGACTCGAGCGCGCTCGGATTCTCGAGCGTCGAGAGATCGCCGGGATCTTCGCCGAGCAATACGGCTCGCACGGCGCGGCGCACGATCTTCTGGCTGCGTGTCTTCGGGAGCTCAGCCACGGCGAGAATACGCTCGGGGCGGAAGGCCGGTCCCAGGTCGCGCTCGACCGCGTGGCGGAGGCGCAACGCAAGTGCATCATCGAAGGGCTCTGAGCCATTCAGCACGACAAAGCAGTGCACGGCCTCGCCCTTGATGGGGTGGGGGATCCCAACCGCGCAGGCCTCTGCGACGGCAGGGTCGGAGACGAGCGCCGACTCGAACTCGGCCGGGCCGACTCGCTTGCCGGCGATGTTGAGCGTGTCGTCCGAGCGGCCATGCAGAAACCATTCGCCGTCCTGCTCGTGCGTCGCCCAGTCTCCGTGGGTCCAGAGGCCGTCGTAGCGATTCCAGTACGCCTCGAGGTAGCGGTCGGGGGCGTTCCATAACCCACGCGTCATGCTCGGCCAGGGTCGGCGGATCACGAGCTCGCCGACCTCATCGACGAGCGAGTTGCCATCGGGGTCGAGCACATCGACGTCCATGCCCGGGATCGGACGCCCCAGCGAGCAGGCAGTCATGGGGAGGGTCACATCGCAGCCGAGAATGACGGCGCCGATCTCTGTGCCGCCGGAGATATTGACGATCGGGAGGCGGCTGTCGCCCACGACGCGGAAGAGCCACGTGTACGGCTCGGGATTCCACGGCTCACCTGTCGAACCGAAGGCGCGCAGTGCCGAGAGGTCGACCGAACGTGGCAGCTTATCGCCGTGGCTCTGTAGCGCGCGGATCAGGGTTGGCGAGACGCCAAGGAAGGTCAGGCGATGACGCTCGGCAAGTTGCCAGAGCCGAGCGGGATCGGGCCAGTCGGGCGCGCCATCAAAACAGACCATCGTGACGCCCGAGGCGTGCGCGCCGATCGTGATCCACGGGCCCATGATCCAGCCCATATCGGTAAACCACATCGCGCGATCGTCTGGACGCAGGTTCGCAGCAAGACGCGCCTCCAAGGCGAGCTTGACGAGCAGGCCACCATGGACGTGGACGGCGCCTTTCGGCTTCCCGGTGGTGCCCGACGTGTAACAGATAAAGACGGGATGCTCGCTGTCGACCCAGACCGTCTCGCAGGCCGCGCCGTCGTGGTTGGCAAGCAACGTCGCGTAGTCATGGTGAGCATGGTTCGAGCCGCCGACGATGATCGCGTGGGCGACAGGCGAGAGCGCCATCGCCTCCTCCACGGTTGCGCGCACGGGCACTGCTCGGCCACGGCGCGCACTCTCGTCTTGAGCAATGACGACCTTCACAGCGCAGTCCTCGAAGCGAGCGGCGATCGCGGAGGCCGAGAAACCAGAGAAGATCGGCACGGCAATCGCACCGATGCGCGCGCTCGCATAGATCGCGGCCGTCGCCTCAATTCCCATCGGCAAGACGACGGCAACACGGTCGCCCTCACGGACGCCGAGGCTCTGGAGTGCCAGACCGAGTCGGCCGACCTCATCCCACAACTCGGCAAACGTGCGCGTCTCGACCGAGCCGTCCTCGTGCTCGACAACGATTGCCTCGTGCGTGCCGCGACGCTCGGCGTGCTGGCCCACACACGACCAGGCAAGGTTGAGCCTGCCGCCACCAAACCACGTTGCCCACGGCAATCCAGCCGAGGTATCGAGCACGGTCGTCCAGGGCGTCTGCCAGCCGAGGTCGAGCCAACGTGTCGTCTCGTCCCAAAACCGCTCGGGCTCCGCGAGTGCGAGCGCCAGCACGTCCTCATAGGTCTCGACCCCAAGGTGGCGTGCGAGCGCCGTCGACTGCGCCTGGTCGATCGTTTCGGCGTCAGGGATCCAGAGGTGCTCGCTCACGCGGGCATCCTACGTGCTGGCCGCAAGGTCGGGTGCCCCAAGCGCGATCCAGGTCCACTCGCGACACAGGGAGGACATGACAACCGCGCGGATGTGGTGTCCTCCCCTCGAAGTGACGCGTGTGGGGCGCGTGGCGTTGGCTCGGGGGGAGGACACCACATCCGCGCGGTTGTCATGTCCTCCCTGGAAGGGCGTGCCTGAATGGATCGCGCGCCATTGGCGTTCTGGCAGCGCTAAGCGTCGAAGGCCTGCGTGATGCCTTCAGCATCGCGGCGTACGCCTCCGCAGACAATGGCGCAGAGGTCGAGAACGGTCTCGTCGATGATGGTGTACGGAGTACGCATACCGTCGCGGCGGCGGCCGATGATGCCAGCTCGTTGGAGAATGCCGACATGCTTTGAGACGTTTTGTTGCGTGGTGTCGAGGGCTTCGGCTAGCTCGCCGACTGTCATCTCGCCGTCGCGCAAAAGGTCAAGCATCCGAATCCGCATCGGCTCACCGAGTGCGCGAAAGCGCGACGCCACTATCTCGATCACGAGCGGGGGTAGTGGATGCGGGATATCGGCGGAGGTGCTCATGGGAATAGACTCTACTACCAATCAGTTGTATAGTTGTAACTAGTGTTTATTTGAAGAAAGGATCTCAGATGACCCCCCTGAATGTCACCTCCCAAAACTTCCAGCAGGATGTCGTTGAATCGACGGTCCCGGTCTTGCTCGATCTTTGGGCTCCCTGGTGCGGCCCGTGCCGCGCAGTTGCGCCGGTACTCGAAGAGATGGCTACGGCGTATGCCGGCCGACTCACGATCGGAAAGATCAATGTCGATGAGGAACCTCAGCTCGCCGCCCAGTTTGGTGTGCGCGGCATCCCCACGATGCTGTTGATGCAGAACGGTCAGATCGTCCGCACGATGGTTGGTGCTGGTCCACGTGCAGTGATCGAACGAGAGCTT
The DNA here is from genome assembly GCA_964203735.1 of Gaiellales bacterium. GTDB lineage: Bacteria > Actinomycetota > Thermoleophilia > Gaiellales > F1-60-MAGs149 > F1-60-MAGs149. Next base: position 4,512 of record CAXNNM010000089.1, read on the forward strand.
GGAATCACAGAATTTGTGCCCGCAGGGGCATCCGTATAACCGGGACTACCCCCACGTGCCGCTTGTAAAAGCGGTGCAGCAACGGCTTCTACGAGCCAGCAAGGAGATCTGATGTTGTCGAAATTGTTTGGTGGAAGCAGTGGCGAGTCGATCGACGCCGCCGAGGCTCAGCGCCGCGCGACGGCCGGTGAGATCGAACTGGTCGACGTTCGAGAGAAAGACGAATGGAAAAGTGGGCATGCACCGCTCGCCAAGCACATCCCACTCGGTAGTCTCTCTTCCCAGTTGGAGGGCTTGGCTCGCACGGGGCGCCCGATCGCGTTTATCTGCCGATCTGGTGCTCGTAGCGGCAGTGCCTGCGGCGCGGCTCGCAAGGCCGGTATCGAGGCGATCAACGTGAAGGGCGGCATGAGTGCGTGGTCTCGGGCTGGACTGCCCGTCGCGCGCTAGCGTCGAACCGCTGACGCGGCACCTGCGATAGTGCGGTCGTGGCCGGCGCGATCACCATTGGACGAACAATGCCCGCCTGTCT
>CAXNNM010000090.1:0-4985 GCA_964203735.1 Gaiellales bacterium
CGGTGAGGACGATTTCCTTAGCCACGGACCCTCCGGCAGGTTGATCGGGGCGCCGAGATAGCGCCAGACGAGTCGCATGGTACACAGGGAGAGGCGTGGGGTACGCCGGGCCTTCGATACCCTGCGGCTATGGCGATTGATGTACGCAGTCTTACGGATACCTGGCAGATCGGTTCGGTCGAGATTCCGAGCCGCATCGTGCTTGCTCCGATGGCGGGCGTTTCGGTCCAGGCGTTTCGTCGTCAGGGCCGTCGTTTTGGCGCTGGATTGGTCTGCTCGGAGATGGTTTCCGCATGTGGTCTCGGCCACCAGAACGAGCGGACGATGAACTACCTGCGGATCTCGCGTGACGAGAAGCCCTTGGCCGTGCAGATCTTCGGGTCCGACCCGGCGCTGATGGCGGATGCCGCGCGGATGTGTGTCGAAGCAGGCGCCGATCTGATCGATATCAACATGGGTTGCCCCGTCCGCAAGGTCACCAAGACCGGTGCCGGTGCAACGTTGATCTCCGACGGTGCCGAGCGCGGCGCACGCGTCGTGGCTGCTGTCGCTGAGGCCGTCGACGTCCCCGTCACGGTCAAGATGCGCCGTGGCGAACTAAACGAGTCGCGCGACTTCACGATCGCCGGCCCCCGCTTCGTCGAAGCCGGCGCCCAGGCGTTGACACTCCACCCGCGCAGCGCCAAGCAGATGTACACGGGCCATGCCGATCACGCCTTGACGGCCGAGCTCGTCGAGCTCGTCTCGGTGCCCGTGATCGCCTCGGGCGACATCACCTCCCGCGAACGTGCCCATGCTGTCCTCGAGACGACTGGCTGTGCCGCGATCATGATCGGCCGCGGCGCGCAAGGTAACCCGTGGCTGCTCGCCTCGATGGCGGGCGATAGCGACGTGCAGCCCTCCAACGACGAGGTCGTCGCCGAGCTGGTGCGCTTTATTCGCGAGACAGTCCGCGAGCTGGGCGATCACCGCTCGACGCATTTTCTACGCAAGTTCCACGGCTGGTATCTCAAGCGCGGCACCTTCCAGCGCACCCTGCGCCAGGAGCTCTCGACGCTCGAGACGACAGCCGACGTCGAGGAGGCGCTGTTTCGCGCAGCCCCCGGCGCTCGTGCACTCGTTGCGGCGATGGAGGCCGAGATCGCCGCGCTCGGCTCGGGTGCGGACGACACCGAGCTCGATCTGCCGATCTCGCTCTACGGCGGCGGCTAGTCCAACCACTCACGCGTTCCGCTGCGGATGGTCACTGGTGGGCGGACATGACAAGTGCGCACTTGTCATATCCGCCCTACGCGATGGCGTCGATGTTGAGGCGCACGTAGTCGGCCTCAAATGGCTCGGGTAGTCGCGCCAGCACAGCCGCAATGAACGCATCCTGGCGCTCCGCTGGCAGACGCTCCATTGCCCCACCAAGAATCACCGAGCTAAGGAACACTGGCGGCTCGGGCGGATTGACCGGCGCAGCCTGCAGCCAGCACGTCGCCTCGACAAAGCCAGCGGCTCCCAGCAGGCTCTCTGTCTCCGGTGCGTCAGCGAAGCGATGCGGATCGACGTAGCCCTCGAAAAATGCACTCCACTCGGACTCAGCCATGACCGCGTAGGCCTGCTCGAGGACCCTGTCGATATTGCCCTTGCCGCCGCACTGTGCGACCAGCTGACCGCCTGGGCCAATGATCGCGTGCAGCTGCTCGAAGAGGCGGGCATGATCGGTGATCCAGTGAAACGTCGCCGTCGAGATGACGCCATCGACCTGCCGACCACCAAGGTCCAGCTCGAGCAGGTCCATCACCGCGAACTCGATGTTGGTATGGCCACCAAGCCGCTCGCGGGCGGCCTCAATCATCGAGGCGGAGCCATCCAGCGCGATGACGTGCCCGTCTGGCAGGCGTTCAAGCAAGAGTTCGGTGACACGACCAGAGCCACAGCCAGCATCGACAATCGTCTCGTCACCGCGCAACTCGAGCCGATCGAGCACGACCTTCCCCCACTCCAACTGTGGTGTGCCAATGCGGTCGTAGGTCTTGCCGTCCCAGCCGCGCTTCGTCATGCCGCGATGGCGCGCTGCCAGATCAGCCGCAGACCTTCGAGCGTCAACCCGGGCTCGACGCGCGTAATCGTCGCGCAATGCGGAGCGACCAGGATTGCCAGACCACCCGTCGCCACGACGGGGCAATCCGGCGCGCCAAGTTCCGCCCGTAGACGCGTGACGAGACCATCGACGAGACCAGCGAAGCCATAGACCGCTCCCGACTGCAACGAATCGATCGTGGCCGTACCGATCGCATTCGGCGGTGCCACGAGCTCGACCTTGCCAAGTCGTGCGGCGCGCGCGAAGAGGGCCTCCATCGAGACCTCCATGCCCGGAGCGATCGCACCACCGATAAACGCGCCATCCTCAGCCACGACATCGAAGTTCGTGGCCGTGCCAAAGTCGACGACGATCGCGGGGGTGTCGGCCACATGGGCGACGGCGGCGGCATTGGCAATCCGATCAGGACCGACCTCGCGCGGGTTTTGCACGCGCACCGGGACGCCGGTCTTGACGCCGGGCCCGACGACGACTGGCGCAGTGCCGGCGACGCGCTCGATCACCTCTTCCCACGCTGCCTGGACAGGCGGCACCGTTGTGGACAGAACTCCGGCATGAATCGCACTGGCATCGATGCCCCGCGAGGACAAGAGGCCACGTAGCGTCACATCGAGCTCGTCAGCCGTGCGAGTCCGTGTCGCGATGCGCCACTCTGCGACCAGCGCCTCGTCATCGAACAGGCCAAGCACGCTCGAGGTATTGCCGACGTCGACGGCGAGCAGCACGAGTTCTAATCCTCGGGCGGCGGTGTGAACTCGGGCGGGAGCGTCGTCAAGACCTCGTGCTCCGGCTTGAGTTCCTCAATCGTGACGTCCTGCGTCGTGTGGACCTCAGCCAGCGGAATGATGCGGCTCGGACGATTCTTATCCCAGACCCAGACGTCCTCCATGCGCAGATGAAACAGCGGGTAGGACGGCTGATGCTCGATCTTCATGTCCAGCTTGTTGCAGAGGTAGGTCGCCTCTTGCGTCAACACGCAGTAGCGAAACAGGCCAAAGACGGTGGCGTACTCGCGCTTGAGCGTCAGCTCTAGCTCGGCGTCGTACTCCTCAAGATCTTCTAGGTGCGACACGACTCACTCCCTCCGTTATCAGTCGAAGTGGGATCGTAGACGAGTGACGGTCCACCGATCACCTCCACCCCTTCGCTGGGGAGTGTGGACAGGATGTCCGCGTAGCGACGACCATCGCCCGTGAGGGCACTTGGGGCAATTTCAACCAGCGGTTGCAGGGAAAAGCGCCGCTCCATCAACCCTGGATGAGGCACAGACAGAGCCGCGGTCTCGAGCGATTTGTCGGCCCACCAAAGCAGATCCAGGTCGAGCGTTCGAGGCCCCCACCGCTCCGCACGCACGCGCTCGGCAGCGACTTCGAGAGCCTGCAGTACAGCCAAAAGCTCGGCTGGCTCGAGCTCGACGGCAAGCAACACGGCGGCGTTGAGAAAATCGTCCTGCTCCGGCCCACCCACCGGCGCCGTGCGGAGCAGGGACGAGACGCTGATCACGCGCACGCCGTCGGTCTGATCGAGCGACTGCAGCGCGCGACGAAAAGCCGCCACAACGTCGCCGACGTTGCCACCGAGACCAACTACGGCTGGTGCCGCGATCATGCCGTCCGGGTGACAGTGACGATGACATCGCCAAAGGCGGCACGAATCGGCGCGTGCGGCTTATGTACGCTGACCGTCACCCGCTCGATCGGAAATCGTCCGATCAGGTCGCCCGCGATGCGATCGGCGAGGTGCTCGATTAGATCAACCGACTCGGCGGTCGCAATCGCAACGACAGCCTCGGTAATCGCGCCATAGTCAACTGCATCGTCCAACGTGTCGGTATCGCAGGCCCGATCGGAGTTCGGCACGAGTTCGACGTCGAAGACAAACTCCTGGCCCTGCGCCTTCTCTTCGGGAAGGACACCATGAAAGGCGAAGACCTCGATGCCTTCGATGCGGATACCGAGCTCGCGGGTCATCCCTGCACCATGCCACCAGCGCGCACGGCACGCAACACCTTGAGTGCGTCGGCATGTGCCTGCACGTCGTGGACGCGCAACACCCATGCCCCGCGTTCGACGGCCGCGAGCCCCGCGGCGACCGATGCGAAGGTGCGATCACGCTGAGGATCGCCCACCAGCTCGCCAAGAAATCGCTTGCGCGAAACGCCCACCAAAACCGGACATCCCGTCGTCGTCGCGATCGTCGACGTCGCCGCGAGCAAGGCGAAGTTGTGGTCGCTGGTCTTGCCAAAGCCAATCCCTGGATCCACGCAGATGCGCTCGGGCGCAATGCCGTCTGCCACCAGCGCCTCGACGCGCTGCCGGAGATACGTGCTGACATCGACGACGACATCGTCGTAGTGCGGGTTGTCTTGCATCGTGCGCGGATCGCCCTGCATGTGCATCACGCAGATGTCGACCTCGGCGTCCCGCACCACCGCCACCATCCGCGGATCGAACGTCAGCGCGGTGATGTCATTGACCATCGTGGCCCCGGCTGCGATCGCCGCCTCAGCGACTGCACTCTTCTTGGTGTCGATCGAGATCTGCCGCGTCGTGCCAGCCCGGATGCCACGCACCACGTCGATCACTCGACGCAACTCCTCCTGCTCCGAGATCGGCTCTGCACCTGGGCGAGCAGATTCGCCACCAACATCAACGAACTCGGCACCCTGCTCCGCCAACAGCAGCCCTTGCGCAATCGCTGCCTCACGATCATCAAAGCGTCCGCCATCCGAGAACGAGTCGGGCGTCACATTGACGACACCCATCAGAGCCGGGCCGGGCACACGACGATCGAGCGAATCCATCGTGAAAGCCTACGGTGCCCCGCCACACAATGCCCCAAACAGCAGTAGCGGAGGTAGGACTCGAACCTACGACACGCGGATTATGATTCCGCT
>CAXNNM010000091.1:0-4916 GCA_964203735.1 Gaiellales bacterium
GGTCGCGGCCTTTGCTGTGGTCGTGGGCCGTGTCGCGGCGACGGCGCGACTTGAGTCGGCCGCGCAACTCGCACTGGCAGCCGATGCGGCGGGTGAGCCGGTCCAGGCTGCTCTCAGAGGGCGGGCGAAGATCGTCGTTGTCGAGCCGCAGCGACTCGTGATCACCGTTGCAGCGCCACTGAAGGACCTGACGACGACCGTGCCACGGTTGGTCCGATGATGCGGCGCGGCCAAGTGACGGTCGGACTGTTGGCGGCGATTCTGCCGGCACTCGTTCTGGCAGCCGTCGCCGTGATGTTCGTTGGTGTGCGCGCGAACGCGGAGCGAGCGCAGCGGTTTGCTGACGCCGCGGCGCTCCAAGCAGCCGTCAGTCCTGGCGCTGCGTCGCAGGCACTCGTTGCGACGCAGATCGGGCTGGGCGAGGACAGTACGCTGACGCTCAGCCAACGCGGAGCGGTCGTGACAGCACACGTGCAACTGCCTCGCCTGACGTTTTGGATTCCGTTGGCGCGGCAGACTGTGGTGATTGCTCCGGAGGCGTGGTCCTCAGCGCGTGGCGTGACACTCGCCGATGGCGAGGCTGGCGCGGTTCGCGTCGACGAGGGCTAGTACCTCCCGTCGCCCGACTACGATTGGGGAGTGGCACTCGGCGTCGAACTCATCCGCGAACGCGCCCGGCAATTGCCGAATGAACCAGGCGTCTACGTCTATCGCGATCAAGTCGGCGACGTGCTGTACGTCGGCAAGGCCAAGGCACTACGCAAGCGGGTCAGCTCGTATACGCGACCCGAGCGCAGCATGGAGCGACGAACCGCCGAAATGGTTATGCGGGTCGCCGACGTCGAGGTGACCGTCACAGGCACAGAGACCGAGGCGCTGTTGCTCGAGCAGACGTTGATCAAGGATCTAAAGCCGGCGTTTAACGTACGCCTGCGCGACGACAAGTCGTATCCAATGATTGCTGTGACGACGGGTGAGGACTTTCCGCGCGTGCTGTTCACACGGCGCGGCAGTCGACGAAACGCGCGCTTGTTCGGTCCCTATACGAATGTCCGAATGGTCCGCGAGACGCTGGAAGTGCTCAATCGTGTGTTCGCCTTCCGTCCGTGTGAGGGTCCGACACCGGGGCGTCGCTCCGGCTCGCCCTGCCTGGATTTTCACATTGGTCGCTGCACCGCTCCTTGCGTCGGGAAGATCTCGAAAGAGGAATACGGCAAGATGATCGATCAGGTGATCCAATTCCTCAACGGGGATACCACGACCATCACCGCAGCGCTCGAGCAGGACATGGAGCGCGCGTCGTCGGAACAGCGCTACGAAGATGCCGCTCGAGCGCGCAACCGTTTGGCCGCAGTAACAATGCTCGCCGAACGACAGTTGGTCGACCGTGCCCACGACGGCGATGCGGATATCTTCGGCATTGCCGTCGGTGAAGCCCTCGCAGTCGTGCAGATCTGGCCGCAGCGATCGGGACGGTTGACCGAGCGGGTCGAGCTGATTTTTGAGAATGCGCAGGGCGCGACGCTCGACGATCTGATCGAGTCGGCGATTGCCGAGCGATACCACGTGGGTGCGGTTGTGCCGCCGCTGGTGGTTGTCCCGCTTGGCCTCGAACGGCTCGACGAAATCGAAGCGCTTCTGATCGAACACCGGGGTGCCAGCGTCGAAGTGAGAATGCCTCAGCGCGGAGAACGGCGACGCCTGCTCGAGTTGGCCCAGCGCAACGCGCGTCTTTCGCTTGAAGGCCTGCGCCTGAACGACGAGCGCAGCCGTACGCGCGGTGCCGACGCACTTGAAGAGCTGCGCGACGTGCTCGGTTTGGAGTCGCTCCCACAACGCATCGAGTGCTACGACGTCTCCACGCTCGGAGGCGACCACCAGTTCGCCTCAATGGTTGTCTTCGAGGCCGGCGTCGCCCGCAACGACCTCTATCGCTCATTTTCTATCCGTCACGGCAAACTCGACGATTACGCCTCAATGGCAGAAGCGATTACGCGACGCTTCGCGCGCCTCAACGACACGGAGGAGGACGCTTCGTTCTCGCAGTCGCCGGATCTTGTGGTGATCGATGGTGGCAAAGGCCAACTGAATGCCGCCACGGTTGCCATGGCCTCGGTCGAGGCGCCGCGTGTCAGCGTGATCGGTCTAGCCAAGCGCATCGAGGAGGTTTTCGTACCGGGCCAGTCGGTGCCGATTATTCTCGACAACGCATCTCCCGGCCTGCTCTTGCTGAGACAAGTTCGCGACGAGGCGCACCGCTTCGCGCTGAAGCACCATCGACGTAAGCGCGGGGCGCAGGCGACGCTGTCGATCCTGGAAACGCTTCCCGGCGTTGGCCCTTCGAGACGCAAGGCGATCCTCCAGTACTTTGGCACCATCGACGCGGTGATGGCCGCCACGCCCGAGTCGCTGGCCGAGGTGCCTGGGCTCCCGGCCAAGACAGCACAGGCGATCCACAACAGCCTGCATCGCGTTGGCGGCCCGGCACCGAATCGCGAGCGTGGTGGCAGGCATCCGGTGACACGCGGAGGCGCGGCACAGTGACCACGCTGGTGTACGACGCGGGGCACTGGGGAACAGGGCTCCTGCGCTACGACGGCGACGAGCTGATCGAGCACATCGAACCGGGAGAGGCGCGAGTTGGGGAGCCTCAGGGTACGGCGCCGGCCGCAGCGTCGCGGCTCGCAGCACGGCTGGTCGCATACCTGCATGGAGCGCTTGACGACTTTCTCGACGTCGACTGTGAGGCCGCCATCCGCTGGGCTGGGTTGACGCCGTTTGAGTCCGAGACCGTGCGTCAACTGCGGATGATTCCTCGGGGTGAGACAGTCTCGTATGCCGAATTGGCACTGCTCGCGGGGCGACCGCGAGCCGCTCGAGCGGCGGGCACTGCCTGCGGTCGAGGTGTGCTTAGCCTCGTGGTGCCGTACCATCGTGTGATTCGCTCTGACGGTCTCATCGGGGAGTACGGTTCGCTCGGGCCCGAGCGCAAGCGTGCCCTGCTCGAGTTGGAGGCAACGCGTGCGCGCTAACCCACGAATTGTCTGTCTTGGTGGAGGCACTGGACTCGCCGCCGTGCTGCGTGGACTCAAGTTGGCGGGCGTCGAGCCCACGGCGATCGTTACCCTGACCGACGACGGTGGCTCGTCTGGGCGCCTGCGGCGAGACCTTGGCATGCCGCCGCCTGGCGATGTTCGCAACTGCCTCGTCGCGCTTGCCGACGACGAGTCTGTGCTGGCTGAGGTCTTCCAACATCGCTTCGATCGCGGTGACCTCGAGGGGCATTCGTTGGGTAATCTCGTGCTCGCCGCGCTGACGGAGGTTGCAGGGTCATTCGATGCCGCGGTCGCGCTCTCATCGCACGTGCTCGCGATCTCTGGCAGCGTGCTCCCCGCCACACGAGAGAAGGCTGTACTGGTGGCCGAGATGGAAGATGGCCGCGTCGTGGCCGGCGAGACGGCCGTGGCGTCGGAGCGCCGGGCAGTGCGTCGGCTCCGACTTCAACCCGAGAGTCCCGTTGCTCATCCCGATGCGATCGAGGCCCTGCTGCAAGCGGATCTGATCGTCCTCGGCCCGGGGTCGCTGTTTACCTCAACCATTCCACCATTGCTGGTGCCGGCCTTGGCCGCTGCAGTTCGGCAATCATCGGCGCGGCGAATCTACGTCGCCAACCTCTTGCAGGAACCAAACGAGACGATTGGATACGACGCCGCAACCCATATTGAGCGCCTGGAGCGCCATCTTGGCGCGGGGATTGTCGACACGGCTCTCGTGCCCGTGACACGTCGTGTGTCTGCACCCGGACTGATCCCAGTCGATTTCGATCGACAGGCGTTGAGGGCGAGCGGCGTTGACGTGGTCGTTGCGCGCATTACTAAGGGGCACCAGCACGATCCGGTGCGGCTCGGACGAGCACTGCTCACTCAGGCGCGCCGCCCGCTGCCGAGTCGATGACCTTCTCCAGCGACGTTCGCGAAGAGGTTGCGCATCTCCCGATCGAGCGCGCCTGTTGCCGAGCTACCTTCCTCGCTGCCGCCCTGCGCGGTGCCGGATCGCTCCATCTCACAGGAGGCGGCCATATGCACGGAGAGGTGGATGTCGGGAGTCACGCTGTCGGTCGACGCCTGCTCGTGACCCTGCGCGAAGAGGGCGCAACGTGTGGCGTGCGTGCCTATACGCCAGAGCGGCTCGGCGCGTCCCAGCGGGTCTTGCTTGTGCTGTCGGAGGACGCGGCCAGCACGGCCGCGCTGCAGCGAGCGGGAGTGATCGATGCCGACGGTCGACCCCAGCCGTTCGTCGACGAGGGCTTGCTCCAGCGCTCGTGCTGTCGGGTGACGGCACTGCGTGGAGCCTTCGCTGTTGGGGGCACTGTCTCGCCGCCAGGCCGCGCACCACTGCTCGAGCTGCGGACTCACGACCTCGCTTTTGCCAACGTGCTTGCGAAGTGCGCTGCCAGCATGGAGATTCCGCTGCGCATTCGCGAGCGGCCCCGATGGGCCGAGGTGATGACGCGACAGCGGGGCGCCGTGCAGGATCTTTTGACGGTGATTGGCGCGGAATCCGCTGCCCTCGATGTGGCTGAGGATGATGTCGTTCGCAGCGCCCGTGCCGATGCGAACCGACGGGCTAACTTCGACACGGCAAACCTCAGCCGTCAGGTGCTGGCCGCTCGTAGCCAGTTGCAGGCGATCGCAACTCTGCATGAAGCGGGCGTGCTCTCGTCGCTGCCGGTTGTGCTGCGCGGTACCGCCCAGCTCCGCCTCGATCACCCCGAGTTGACGCTCGCGGAGCTGTCGATCGTGGGCAACGTTGCTCGGCCGACCCTTGCTGCTCGTCTTAGGCGGCTGATCGCAGAGGCGGAGGCGCTCGGCTGATTGGTGGAACCCCGCCGCCCTCGCGCCTAGGATCTCAGTACT
>CAXNNM010000092.1:0-4890 GCA_964203735.1 Gaiellales bacterium
CGCTCGTTGCCAGCACGCACCATCTCATCGGCGTCCGGGTGTGAGTTAACGACGGTCAGGAAGGCGGGTCGTAGGCTGCCCGTCGAGCCGCGCAACGGCAGATACCGCTGATGCGATTGCATCGCCGTCACCAGCACGCGCTCTGGCAGGTCGAGGTAGCGCTCGTGGATCGATCCGTCGATGACGCGCGGCCACTCGACGAGATAGACCACCTCGTTGAGCACGCGGCCGGGATCGTCCCAGGTTGCGTCGTGCGCTTTCGCGAGCGATGTCAGCAGCGTCTCGATGATTTCGCGGCGATCCCCGGTGCGGGCCCCAACGCCGGCGCCACCAAGATCAGAGACGTAGTCATCGACCGTGCCAAGCTCGAGCTCGGGTTGCAACAGACGATGGCCGCGTGTCAGGCGACCACTCTGCACGCCCTGTACCTCGGCCGGCAAGACGGTGTCGCCATGCAGCACGACGAGCGTGCGAATAGGTCGGGAGAAGCGCAACGTCCCCGTGCCCCAGCGCATGTTCTTTGGCATCTGCAGGCCCTCGATCAGCCCATCGACGAGCGCCTGCGCGTGCGTGGCGAGCGGCTCGGCAGAGACGGAAACGGTTGCGGTCAGCAGGCCGTCTCGCACCTCGAGCTGCTCCGGGGTCAACCCGTGCTTGCGCGCGAATCCCTCCGCCGCCTTCGACCACGAACCATCGTCGTTGCGGGCTGCCTTCTCCGGCGGCCCCGTCTGAACAGTGGTCTCTGCGGGCGCTTCGCTTGGCACGCCCTCGGCGATCACCGCGATCCGCCGCGGTGTCACGAAGACCTCGACCGAGGTCGGCGTCAAGCGACGCTCCGTCAGGAGACGTTCGATCGTCAGACCCGCCTCGCGCTCGGCGACGCGACAGGCGTTCGCGGGCAGTTCCTCACACCCAAGCTCGATCAGCAGCGGAGCCGTCACGAGAGCTCCAGCCCGAGGTAGGCGTGTGCGACAGCACGAGCCAAGGCGCGCACGCGTCCGATATAGGCGACGCGTTCAGTCACCGAGATCGCGCCACGCGCGTCGAGCAGGTTGAAGGCATGCGAGCACTTCAAGACCTGGTCGTAGGCCGGGATCGGCAGTGCAGCCTCAAGGCAACGGCCGCACTCCGCCTCGTGATGGTCGAAGGCTCGCACGAGGCCCGCGACATCCGCGACCTCGAAGTTGTACGCCGACCATTCGCGTTCGCCACGCGCATGCACATCCGCATAGGAGAGGCCCGGCGCCCACGTCAGGTCCCAACACGAATCGACACCCTGGAGATACATGGCGAGCCGCTCGAGGCCATACGTCAACTCCACAGAGATTGGATCGCAATCGATCCCCCCAGCCTGCTGGAAGTAGGTGAACTGCGTCACCTCCATACCGTCAAGCCAGACCTCCCAGCCGGTACCCCAGGCGCCCAGCGTCGGCGCCTCCCAGTTGTCCTCGACAAAGCGCACGTCGTGCGCGGCTGCGTCGATGCCAATCGCAGCCAGTGAGCGCAGATACGACTCCTGAATCGCGTCGGGCGAGGGCTTGATCAGAACCTGAAATTGATAGTAGTGCTGCAACCGATACGGATTCTCGGCATAGCGGCCATCGGTCGGTCGAATCGAAGGCTCGACGTACGCCGTCGCCCACGGATCGGGACCCAGACAGCGCAGCAGCGTCGCGGGATTCATAGTGCCAGCACCGACCTCTGTGTGGTACGGCTGGACGATCGCGCAACCTTCCACAGCCCAAAAAGCCTGCAGGCGCAGGATCAGATCCTGAAACGTGAGTGGAGTCGCATCGGTCTGCACAGGCGAAGGCTACCCACTTACCCCCGCTGGATGCCCCGCCCGGGGAAAACGCAGATACCCTGAGAGCGTGTTTCGACGCCTCCTAACCTTCACCATTGCCGCCGTGGCAATCGGTGCCGTTGCCGGTTCGAGTGCTCAGGCGCTCTCACTTAAGACCCTCGCGACAAAGGTCGTCTCCCCCACCGCCCTCACCTTTCGTCCCGATAACCAGTGGCCCGTCGTGACACAGCGCAACGGGTTGGTGGTCGCAATCGCCAAGGGCAAGGTCAACGTCCTCGCCAACCTAACCGACCGCGTCGGCCAACAGGGCGGCGAGCGTGGTCTGCTCGGAATCGCGTATAGCCCGCTCTACAAGGACAACGGCTTCGTCTTCGTCAACTACACCGATGCGGCCGGCGACACCCAGATCGTGCGCTTTCGCAAAGGCAAGTACGGACACTTTCTGAAGGGCTCCGCAACGACGCTCCTATCAATTCGCCAGCCGTATGCCAATCACAATGGCGGCCAGCTCGCGTTCGGACCAGATGGCTTTCTCTACATTGGGGTTGGTGACGGCGGCTCCGGTGGGGACCCCGGCAACCGAGCCCAAAACCCCAACACGCTGCTCGGCAAGATCCTCCGGATCGACGTCAATGCCGGCACGCCCTATGCAATCCCGCCGACCAATCCGTTTGCCGATGGCACGCTCGGACAGGCGCCTGCCTGGGCAATGGGGGTACGCAACCCGGGTTTCTCCTTCGATACGCGCACCGGGAGCATGTGGATCATCGATCCCAGCCAGGGCGCGGACGAGGAGGTCGACTGGATTCCAAACCCCGCACCGCCGCTCCCGAACCTCGGCTGGCGCGCCTTTGACGGCACGAAGCCCTACACGCCACAACCGCTTGCGGGCACGGTCATCACACCAGTCACGTCCTATGGAACGGCCTTTGGCTGCAACCCCGTGGGCGGTGCCGTCTATCGAGGCAAGACGATTCGGAAGCTCCGCAGCAACTACGTCTTCGGCGATAGCTGTAGCGGCCGGATTTGGTCGATTCTGCGCAAGGACGCCAAACTCGTCGACACCGGTCTACGCGTACCTAACCTGGCTGCCATCGGCCAAGACCCTGCCGGCGAACTCTGGCTGATCAGCCAGAAAGGCCAGCTCTCGACGATTACGCCGTAACGCCCTGTCCCAGCAGGGCAAGTCGCACACCGCCGTGGTGCTCGGCGGTCTCGCGGCAGACACGCGCGATGGCCGCGCGGGCGGGCGGAGCGGGAGTCGATACACCGCCGAGTGGCGCGGCGAGCAACTGGGCCGCAGCATTCGCCGCGATCGGGTCGAGCGGACTACCACTGCCGCACGTCGCGCAGAAGGCGCAGCCAGCCGCCGCGTCGTAGACAGCAACCGGCGCTCCACACGTGACACAGGCAGCGACCTCGGGACGCCAGCCCGCAAGCGCCAGCAGCTTCAAGACAAACCCGAGCGTAATCGTGTCTGCAGCACCACGAACATCGTCACCGAGCGGCTCCGTGAGCGCCTCGAGGTACCTCTGCAGACCGCGGAACAGTCGCTCATCTGGCTCGGGCTCGGGAAACAGCCGGACGATCGCCTCGATTCCACCCGTCGCAGCAAGCGCACGGATCGGGTCTCGACGCAACTCATCGCCAGACCACAACACGTCGGCGCCGGTAATCGTCGAGAGATCGCTCTTGCCGGGCTGCACAATCGCATCGATGCGGGTCAATGGCTCGAGCCGCGCGCCCATTTTGCCTGTCGTCTTGCGGGCTCCTTTGGCGATCACGTTGACACGACCGAAACCCGGGGTGAGGAGGTGCACGACGCGATCGGCCTCGCCCGTACGAAACGACCGCAGGACGATCGCCTCAGTCGCGTACGCCCCCGCCACGGCGAGGTTAGTCCTGGACGAGCGCGAGCAGCTCGCCGTTGCGATCAAGCGCGGCGATCTCGTCGAAACCACCAACCGGCTCACCGTCAACCATGATCTGCGGCACCGTCATCCGGCCCGTCATCTCGACGAGTTTCTCTCGAAACCCGGGCACGCGATCGACGTTGATTTCCTCAAACGGGATCTCGCGCGAGTTCAGCAACGCCTTCGCTCGCGTGCAAAAGGGACACCAATCAGCGGAGTACACAATGACGTCTTTCACACCTGTTTCAACGTCCGTTTTGCTCGTGGCATTCCCGCCCGTCGCGGCTTTGGTTGGCAGGTCAGACAGACGTGCGTGCCACGGCCTGCACAGCGCGTTTTGATGATCTCGAGCCCACACACGATGCATGGCTCACCGTCGCGGCCATAGACACGAAACCGCTCTTGCATCGAGCCGTAGCCGCCCTCGGGGTCGCGAAAATCGCTGATCGAGGCACCCTGTGCACGAATCCCCTCTTCGAGCGCCTCACGCGTCGTCACAGCGAGACGGTCCAACTGTGGCTGGCGCAGTCGACCAGCCGGCGTGTCGGGATGGATACAGGCTGCGTGGAGTGCTTCGTCAGCATAGATATTGCCGACGCCAGCGACCAGCCGTTGGTCAAGGAGGAGGGCCTTGACAGGCGCCCGGCGACTCGCAAAAGCCGCCTTCAACACGGCACCATCAAAGTCACTGTCGATCGGTTCGGGTCCCAGACGAGCGGCGAGATAACTGGCCGTTTCGTCGTTCGTCAGCAGGTCCCACGTCCCAAAGCGACGGGCGTCTGCGTAGGCGACCACCGTGGCATCCGAGAAGGTCAGAACAGCACGCGTATACCTCGGCTCATCATCCGCACAGAGCAGCCAGTTGCCGGTCATCCGTAGGTGAGAAATCAACGTCTCCTCACCGTCGAGCCGAAACAACAGATACTTGCCACGCCGATCGATCGTGAGGATCGTGCGACCGGTCAGGCGCTCTTCGACGCGTCGCGCATCGTCGCGTCCCACGAGTTTCGCGTCACGCACCTCGACGTGCGTCAGGCGAAGTCCAGCCACGTGCGGCTCGAGGCGACGACGGACGGTCTCGACCTCAGGCAGCTCCGGCATGCCTGCAGCCTAGACGGCGTCGTCTACGGGCCGGGCTTGGCCGTCGAAATCGCCGTTCGAATTTCGGGTACG
>CAXNNM010000093.1:0-4865 GCA_964203735.1 Gaiellales bacterium
GGTGCCTCTGCGAGCTTCACCGTCTTGCGAATGCGTGTCTTAAAGACCAAATCGCCAAAGTTTGCAGTCAACAGCTGCAGTGCCTCGCGGGCATGAACAGTGCGCTTATCGACCATCGTCGGCAAGATGCCTTCGATCTTGACGTTGGCGTTGAGGTTCTCGCGAATCATCTGCAACGTCGACTCGAGTTGCACGAGCCCCCGCAGCGAGAGGTATTCGCA
Organism: Gaiellales bacterium; assembly: GCA_964203735.1. Lineage (GTDB taxonomy): Bacteria > Actinomycetota > Thermoleophilia > Gaiellales > F1-60-MAGs149 > F1-60-MAGs149. The sequence goes on from CAXNNM010000093.1 coordinate 222, forward strand.
CTGCACCGGCACGATCACACCACTGCTGGCAGTAAACGCATTGATCGTCAGCAAACCAAGCGATGGCGGCGTGTCGATCAAGATGTAGTCGTAGTCATTCTTGATCGGCGCGAAGGCCTTCTCAAGAGCGCGCTCGCGTCCAATCGCGGAGGACAGCGCAAGCTCGGCACCAGCCAGATCGATCGAGGAAACGGCGACATCGACCTCTCGGTGATGAATCACCTCGGTAATCGGTAGGCGGTGCACGAGCACGTCAAACATCGACTGCTCAAGGTTCTCAGGATCAACACCAAAACTCATCGTCAGGTTCGACTGCGGATCGAGATCGACCACGAGCACACGCTTACCCTGTTCCTTGAGCGCGGCAGAAAGGTTGACGGTCGACGTCGTTTTGGCAACGCCACCCTTCTGGTTCGCCATCGAGATGATGTGGGCAGGACGCGCTGCGCTGGACGCAACACGCAGGCGGCGCGGCGACGCGACAGGAGGCGTTGCCGTAGCAGTGGCAGTCGGAGTCATGTCACCGCTATTCGGACTCTCCTGCTGTTCTCCTTCCCGGCTTTACGACAGCGTTTTGGAACTGGTACGAGACCTGCGATGCTTGCAGTCATGCTGTTTGAACCCGCGCTGAGTCGCTCTGATGATCCACAGGACGAAGATCACCTACTGCTCTTCGTAGGCAATGCTCTGATTGTCCCCTCGGGTGCTGATGTTCGACTCCCGACACGAGCCGAACTGGCATCTCTCGTGCCAGCCGAGACGGTGCATGTGGGAGCGCTCGCCGGTCAGTCCGTCGAGACCGCATCCATCGATGCCGAAACGCCGTTGCCGGGTGGCTGGACATCCGAAACCCTACGGCCGCTACATGGAAGCCTGTCCGAGACTGAGTGGGCCGTGGCTGGTCGCGCCTTTCAACTGGCCGAATGGGATCGCTCACATCGGTTCTGTGGTGTCTGTGGAACACCAACAGCGCGGCTTGCCGACGAACGGGCACGCGCCTGTCCCCAGTGTGCGCATCGCGCGTATCCACGCCATTCCCCCGCCGTGATCATGCGTATCACCCGTGGCGACGAGGTCCTACTTGGCCGCTCCAGCCATTTTCCGCCTGACATGTATTCGACGCTCGCCGGGTTTGTCGACGTCGGTGAGAGCGCCGAGTCCGCCGTGCGCCGCGAGGTACGCGAAGAGGCAGGCATCGAGATCACCGAGCCGCAGTGGTTCGGGAGTCAGAGCTGGGCTTTCCCCCACTCGCTGATGCTTGGCTTTACTGCGGAGTGGGCCTCAGGCAAGGTCGTCCCGGACCTGACAGAACTCGAAGACGTACAGTGGTTTACGCGCGAGCGCCTGCCCGTGCTACCACCGCCAGCCAGCATCGCCCGGCGACTGTTGGACGCCTGGCTCTGATGCGCGTCGACCGCCTCGCCGATGGTCTGTGGCGGTGGACAACACCGCACCCGGAGTGGTCCGGCGAAGCGAACGGCCTCGGTAGTGGCTGGCCGCAGGAGGTCTCGTGCGTGTACCACGAATCGCCAGCAGGAATCGTGCTGATCGACCCGCTCGTTCCCGACGGCAGCGAGGGCGAGCGCTTCTGGCATCACCTCGATCAGGATGTGGAGCGCGTTGGGCATCCGCCGACAGTCGTGATCTCCGTTGAGTGGCACGGTCGCAGCGCCGACGCCGTGCGCGATCGCTACCCCGGGACGCGCGTGGTCGGTGTCTCACGGGCCGCGTCCTGCCAGATCGACGACGTCCTCGAGGACGAACTGCACCTGCCCGGCGGCTGCCGCGTGACGCTCGCTGGCCCGCCCGGCGAAGGCCAAATGGCGATCGTGCAGTGCTCGTGCCACGGACTCCTGTGGCTGTCCGACCTTGTGATCAGTGACGACGCGGGCACCCTGCGCCGCCCACCGGCCAGCTGGTTTGCCGAGGCGGGTGCCGCCTACTGGCTGGAACATGGGTTGCCATTCCTGATGCCGCACCTGATGGAGCTGCCGATCGAGCACCTCGTACTGGCACACGGCCCTGTCGTCAGCGTCGAGGCCCGCGCTGCGCTTGAGCGCGCCCTCGACGTCCCCATGACATGACACCACCCGATCGCATCTGCGCATCCTGCGGGCGCGCGTTCTCGTGGCGCAAGGCGTGGGCGCGCGACTGGGATCAGGTCCGCTACTGCTCGGGTGCGTGCCGTAAGCGCGGCGTCAACGCCACGGACGCAGCACTTGAGACCGCGATCGTGGACCTTCTCGCCCAGCGGGCCGGTGGCGCGACCATGTGCCCATCGGAGGCAGCGCAACGGGTGGGTGGCGACGACTGGAAACCACTGATGGAGCCGGCCCGCCGCGCCGCTCGGCGTCTGGTCGCCGTCGGGACGATAGAGATCACCCAGGGCGGCCGCGTGGTCGATCCCTCCACCGCCCGTGGTCCGATTCGCCTGCGCCGCACGCGCTAGGATCGCGCCATGCCCATTGACGACGGACTGATCGGCGGCATACACATGGAGCGCCTCGCGCGCGTCGAGGCCGCCGCGAGCGTCCCCCACGATGCAGAGGCCTTTCAGGCCTCGACGATCGATGCGCTGCTGCGCGGCGAGTTGACGGGCAACCTGACGATCGGCGAGCTGCTGCAGCACGGCGATCTCGGGCTCGGCACGCTCAACCTGCTCGACGGCGAGCTGATCGTGGTCGATGGCGAGGCACTCGTGGCGCGCATCGACGGCAGCGTCGAACGCGTACCCGCTGATGCGCGCACGCCATTCGCCGTGGTCTGTCCCTTCACCGCCGAGCACGAAGGCGATCTGCGTGATGCGAGCGACTTCGGCGCGCTGACCGCAGCCGTCGACGCCCTGGCGCCGCCCGCCGCAGCCTGTCTCGCCGTACGCATCGACGCGCGCATCGCGCACGCCCGCCTGCGCAGCGTGCCGATGCAGACCCAGCCGAATCCCACGCTAGCTGACGCCGTCGCAGCGCAGGTCGAGTTCGACCTCGACGAGACCGACGTGACGATCGTCGGCTTCCGCTTCCCCCGGGACGTCGCTGGACTCGAGGTGCCCGGCTGGCACCTCCATCTCGTCACCGCCGACCGCACGACCGGTGGTCACCTGCTCAACGTCTCGGTGATCGCGGGACACATCGCGATCGAGCGCGAGACCGAACTAACCATCGAGGTCCCCGCGGGTGTCGACGTCGGCACCGCCGGGGCGGACGCCGCGCGTGACGCGGCGATAGCTGACATGGAGCGCGGCCGCTAGGTCAGCTGCACGGGGCCGTCACGATCCACGACGTACGTATTCTCGACGCCGACGGCGCCAACGCCCGGGAAGACGAGCTTCGGCTCGACGGCGATGACGTTGCCGAACTCGAGCGGCGCCGAGAAGCCCTGGGCGAGGAAGGGGCGCTCGTTGATCTCGAGACCGACGCCATGGCCGACAAAGCGGACCCGACCTGGGCCATGCCCCATCCAGTGGTCGCCGAAGCCGGCCTCGGTCGCCAACTCGAGGCCACGAAGGTAGAGGTCCTCGGCCGTCACGCCCGGGCGCATCAGCTCCTCGAGCGCGGCCAGGATCGACTCGCACTCCGCGAGTGCCTCGGCCAGCTGCGGGTTCGGCGTGCCGCGGAAGAACGTGCGCGTGGCATCCGCGAGATACCCCTCCCAGCCGCCGACGAGATCGACGGTGACCGAGTCGCCGTCGCGGATCTCCCAGCCGCCGGGGCCCTTGCCCACCGCCGCACTCGGCCCCGGGCCGCCCAGGGGGGTATCGGCCCACGGCGCGACAGCACCATCGGGGCCGGCCAGCACGGCGCCGTAGAACATCTGCCCGTTGAGGCCACGGAAGCGCAGCGGGCCCTGATGCCCAGCTTGGCGCATCAGGTGCTCAAGCTCGATCTGAATTGCGCGGTCGGTCGACTGCTCGGCGACCAGCGCCGGTGCGGCAGCGAAGGCGGCAGCGACCTGCTCGGCTGCCTTGCTGATCATCGCGAGCTCCCACGTGCTCTTGACCGCACGCACGCCGGCCAACGCCATCGAGACGTCAACGAGGTCGGCATCGGGCAGCAGGTCTCGATACCGGAGGTACTGCCCGGCCGGCAGCACGTCGAGCTCAAGGCCCACGCGCTTCGCGCCGAGCTCCGCGATCAGCGGCGGCAACTCCTTGAACGAGCGGAACGGGCGCACGTCCTCGAGTGGCGATTCGGCCTGCACGCGCTCCAGGCTGCGGCGGACCAGCAGGATCGGGTCGTCGTTGGCAGGCACCAGCAGATGCGCGTCCGCCATCACCCCCGTCAGGTAGATCAGGTCCGTGGCCTCGACGATGAGTGCGGCATCGATCGAGGCCTCAACCAGCGCCGCACGGAAGGCGGTCAGGCGGCGGGCGATCTCGTTGGCGGGGACGGACATAGCCGAACGCTACCGGGCAGTGCCTACGGACGGCGCTACGCTGCCCGATGTGATCATCCATGGCGGCACTATCTATACCGGAGACCCCGAGGTCCCACGCGTCCGTGGTCTGCCAATTGACAACCGTGGACGCATCACCCGCGGCGTCGAGGCCTGGGAGGGCGACACCTCTGCGGTCTCGAACGAGCGCATCGATCTCGAGGGTCGCACCGTGGTACCCGGCTTCGTCGACGCCCACGTGCACTTTCTATC
>CAXNNM010000094.1:0-4815 GCA_964203735.1 Gaiellales bacterium
ACTCAGGGCATCCCCGACGACATCTGTCGACGTATCGGCTGCCTTCCAATGTAGGCCAGCCTCGAGCTCCTTCGATGTCGACACCGCGCGCGTCACAGTCGCCGCCACTTCCTGCCGTCGGCGCGAATCAGCGCCTCTGCAGAATCTGGACCTGGCGTTCCTGCCACATACGGCTCGAGCGGAACCTCATTCTGCTTCCAGGCTGCGATCACCGGGTCGACGATGCGCCAGGCCTGTTCGACCTCATCGGCCCGGGTAAACAGGGTTGCGTCGCCACGTAGCGCGTCGAGAATCAGACGTTCGTACGCCTCTGGCGTCTCACGCGTGAAGGTCTCGCCGTAGAGAAAGTCCATCCGGACCGGACGCAGCTGGGTCTCGGCACCGGGTGCTTTCGCCTCGATCCGCAGAGATGCACCCTCGTTTGGCTGAATCGAGAGCGTCAGCAAGTTTGGTCGGATGCTCTGTGCGACCTTTGGGTCCGAGAAGGGCATGTGCGGCACCGGGCGGAAGGCGATCGTGATTTCCGTCGAGCGGCGCGGCATGCGCTTACCAGCGCGAACGTAGAACGGCGTGCCGGCCCAGCGCCAGTTGTTGACCTCGAGCTTCAGTGCGGCATACGTCTCGGTCGTCGACGTGGGGGGCACGTTGGGCTCTTCGAGATACCCGGGGACGTGGCTTCCGTCGACATCGCCAGCCGTGTACTGACCGCGCGCCGAACCGACGCAGCGGATCGACTTGAGAGCCTTCTCTTTTTCGTCGCGAATCGAGTCGGCGTCAAAGGTGGCGGGAGGCTCCATTGCAGTCAACGCAACCAGCTGCATGGCGTGATTTTGGATGATGTCGCGGATCGCGCCCGACTGGTCGTAGTAGCCAGCACGCGTACCGATGCCGAGATCTTCGGCTGCCGTGATCTGCACGTGATCGATGTAGCGTCGGTTCCAGAGCGGCTCAAAGATTCCGTTTGCAAAGCGGAAGACCAAGAGATTCTGGACTGTCTCCTTGCCGAGGTAGTGGTCGAGGCGCAGGATGTGCGACTCATCGAAGGCGGCTGTCACTTCGTCGTTGAGGGCGATCGCCGATTCGAGATCATGACCAAATGGCTTTTCGATCATCAGCACCGACTCGGGCTCTGCGCCACGCGCGAGCCCTACCTTGTGCAGCGAATCGCCGATCGGACCGAAGAAGCGCGGTGCGACGGCAAGATAGAAGAGGCGGCGGGTAGGTCCGCCGAGCGCGTTATCACCATCGATCAGGTTCTTCTTGAGCTTGTCGAAGAGCGCGGGCTTCGTAAAATCGCCTTGGATGTAGTCGATCCGCTCCAGCAGGCTCGTCAGCACCTTCTCGTCGACGCCTGTGCGTGAGTACTTGGTCACCACATTGATCATGTGATCACGGAAGTTGTGCTCCGGCATGCTGCTGCCGATGCCGAGGAGGCGAAAGCGTTCGGGCAGTCGTCCTTCGGCGAAGAGGTTGTAGACCGCTGGCAAGAGCTTCTTCGCTGCGAGGTCACCCGAGGCGCCAAACAACACATAGGTTGCGGGCTTGACCTCGACACCAGGAACGTCGACGGCGAAGGGATTTTCTGGTTCTGCTTCGTGCATGTGGGCGGCCTCCTGCGCGACAGCCTAACCCCTTCTGCAAGCGAGTGTGTGCCTTGCTGGTGAACGGTCGGTGCGGCTTGCGCTTTCGCTCCGCCGGGTTTCCGCGTAGGCTTCCACGCAGACCGCGACGGCAGTCGTCACGGTGGGGGAGGTTCTCGTGGGAGACGTTGCATTCCATACAGCGACGACAGTCGATGAAGCGCTGGCGCTACTTGGCGACGGCTCCGACGCGCGCGTCGTTGCGGGTGGTTCGGATTTGATCGTGCAGGCACGTCACGGGAAGTCGCTCCCGGGGACGGTCATTGCGATTCATCGCATCGATGCGCTGCGGACTCTCAACTCGACCGGTGACTTGGTCGTTGGCGCGTTGACGTCCCACGCGACGCTCTGCGCCGATGCTGGCGTGCGCAACAATTGGACTGCCATTGCGGATGCCTCTGCGTTGGTCGGTTCGCACGCAACACGCAACGTCGGCACGCTGGGCGGCAACGTCATGAATGCCTCGCCGGCGATGGAGACGGGTGGTCCGCTGATCGTGCTGGGTGCCTCCGTCACGCTCCGTTCCGCCGCGGGTGACCGCGAAGTTGCGATTGAAGACTTGTGGACGGGCCCTGGCAAAACCTCGGCCAAGCCGGGCGAAATTTGCGTTGCCGTTACCGTGCCGGCACAGCCCGCGCACACCGGCAGTGCCTACGTTCGCCTCGAGTATCGCCGGGCGATGGAGATCGCGATTGTCGGCGCTAGCGCGTGCGTGACGCTGGACGATGATGGCAACGTGACGGCGGCGAAGGTTGCCCTGACGGCACTCGCGCCAACGATCATTCGCAGCCCCGCTGCAGAGGCCGCGATCATTGGTACCGATGGCCACGATGACGCACTCGATGCGGTTGCCGCCGGTGCCTCGGTCGACGCCAAGCCGATTTCGGATCTTCGAGCCAACGAGGACTATCGTCGCGCCATGGCTGGTGTAATCGCAAAGCGCGCGGTTGCTGTGGCTGCCCAACGTGCTCGCGGCGAGGAATTTCCGATTCCCGCTACTCCCGTATTCATGAAGGGCTCTGGACAATGAAGCACGCAGCGACACTTACCGTCAATGGCATGGCCTATCCGGTCGAGCTCGAGGGTGACACCACACTCGTCCGCGCGATTCGCGACGACATCGGTCTGACCGGTACCAAGGAGGGTTGCGACGACTGCGAGTGCGGCGCCTGCATGGTGATGATCGACGGTCGTCCCGTCAACTCGTGCACCTACCTCGCGCTGCAGGCCGTTGGCTCTGAAGTCACGACGGTCGAGGGGCTTGCCGACGGCGAGACGCTCAGCAACCTTCAGTCCGCCTTTCTTGATCAGGGTGGCGTCCAGTGCGGATTCTGCACGCCAGGCATGCTCGTTTCTGCGCACGCGTTGCTGCGCGAGAATGCTGATCCCACGGAAGAGGAGGTTCGCCTCGCACTCGGCGGCAACCTTTGCCGTTGCACCGGATACACGAAGATCGCCAGCGCCGTGATGCAGGCGGCAAAGGCCTCCGTCTGATTCGTTCGTAAGGCGGTTGCGGACATGACACGTGTGCACATGTCATGTCCGCCTCGCTGAATCGTGGGACATGGATTGGTCTGATCGCCACCGCCGCTACCCAGCCGCGGCGATAGGCTGAGTCTGATGGATTCGTCGAAGAGCCAATTTCCTGTCTACGACGCAGCGGGTGCGAAAGCAATCGATGCGCAGGCGATCACGCTCCTCGGAGGCTCGGGCGAAAGCCTGATGCGGAGCGCAGCCGCGGCTGCGGCGCGGGTGGTGCGAGGGCATTTCGCCGGCGCGCGGCACGTCGTGGTCGTAGCCGGTAGTGGCAATAATGGTGGCGATGGCTACGAGGTTGCGCGACTGCTGCAGGCTCATGGTCGCAGCGTGCGGATCGTTGGAGTGAGCGCGCGCCCAGCGAGTGGCGACGCCGCGACGATGCTGGCCGGAGCGATTGCGGCTGGAGTTGCCCTCATCGAGCGGCCCGACGGGCAGATCGCCGACGATCTCGACGACGCAGATCTGATTGTGGATGCACTGTTGGGAACGGGGGCGAGGGGTGCCGCGACCGGCGCTGTTGCCGAGGCGATCGCTGCGATCTGTGCCTCCGGGCTTCCCGTCGTGGCACTTGATATTCCGAGTGGGATAGATGCATCGACAGGCGAGGTGCCTGGCGTGGCAGTGCGTGCGGATGTGACCGTCAGTTTTGACGCCTCTAAGCTCGGCCTGCTGATCGCACCCGGATGCGAACTCGCCGGCAAGGTAATCGTCGTACCGATAGGAATTCCCGCTGCGGTTGAAGTTGCCCCGGTCGCCATTGCAGTTGCGGACGGTCGCGACCTGTTGCCTGGCCGCGGCATGGGTGGCTCGAAGTACGACGCGGGCGCTCTGCTCGTGATTGGCGGTTCTGTGGGCATGGCAGGTGCGCCCGCGCTCGTCGCGGGAGCGGCCTTGCGCGCTGGAGCGGGTGTCGTGACCGTACTCGTTCCCGAGTCCATTCAACCGACGGTCGCTGGGAGTCTCCGCGAGGCGATGGTGCGACCACTCGCCTCGTCTCGGGTTGATCGTCAGCTTGCCGAATACGCAGAGCGTGCGCGCGCCGTCGTGCTCGGTCCAGGACTCGGGCGCGAACCGGGCGCCGACGAGTTGGTACGTGCCACGCTCGCGCTCGACCGGCCACTCGTTGTCGACGCGGACGCGCTCTGGTGGGTTGCGCGTGAGCCGGCCTTGCTGCGTCAGCGCACGGCACCGACAGTGATCACGCCGCATGCGGGTGAGGCCGCGAAACTGCTCGACATTGAGACGGACTGGATTGCCGAGCATCGTCTAGCGACGGTTCGTGCGCTTGTCGAAACGACGGGTGCAGTGGCGCTCCTCAAGGGACGCGACACGCTCGTGTTGTCGCCCGAGGGGCGGCTTGGGGTTCGAGCGCATAGCGAAGCGGCGTTGGCCACCGCCGGATCGGGCGATGTGCTCGCCGGCATCATCGGTGCCTGCCTCGCCCGCGGAGCCGATTCGTGGACAGCGGCGATTGCGGGAGCGGCTGCACATGTGCAGAGTGCGCGTACCGCCACGGCCGCACGCAGAGGCGGGGCTATCATTGCGGGAGACCTCATCGAGCACCTTCGTGTGCTCGGACGACCTGGGAGCACCCTGTGATCGACCGCCCTGTGCGCGAATTGATGGACCCGACGAC
>CAXNNM010000095.1:0-4785 GCA_964203735.1 Gaiellales bacterium
GCGTAGCCCCACTCGTTGTCGTACCAGGCGAGAATCTTGACCTGCGTGCCGTCGACAACCATCGTCGAAGGTGCATCCACGATTGCGGAGCGCGGGTCGTCCTTGTAGTCGACCGACACGAGCGGGCGCTCCTCGTAGCCGAGAACGTGGCCCAGCGCACCCTCGCTCGCAGTGCGCAGGAGGCCGTTGACCTCCTCGATCGTCGTCTCGCGCTCGACTTCGAAGACGCAGTCCGTCAGTGATGCGTTGAGCAGCGGCACGCGCACCGCGAGGCCGTTCAACCTGCCCTGCAGCTCGGGAAAGATCAGGCCAATCGCGGTGGCGGAGCCGGTCGTCGTGGGGATCAGCGAGAGGCTCGCTGCACGCGCGCGACGCAGATCCTTGTGCGGTGCGTCAACGAGCGTCTGCGTGTTGGTGAGGTCGTGCAGGGTTGTGATCAGGCCGTGTCGGATGCCGAGGCCCGCGTGGATCACCTTGACGACCGGGGCGAGACAGTTGGTCGTGCAGGAGGCGGCGGTCACAATGTCGTGCACGGCCGGGTCGTAGCGGTCGTCGTTGACACCCACGACGACGTTGAGGGCGGCGGGGTCCTTGACGGGGGCGGCGACGACGACCTTGCGCGCGCCGTTGTCGAAGTGCGGCTGCAACGCATCCAGCGTCTTGAAGCACCCCGTCGCCTCCAGCACGATGTCGACACCCATGTCGCCCCACAAGACGGCACCCGGGTCGGCCTCCGCAGATGTCGAGATCAGCGTCCCGTCGATCGAGATGGCGTTGCCCTCGGCGGCTACGGCGTGCGGCCAGCGGCCATGGACAGAGTCGAATTCGAGCAGGTGAGCGCAGGTGGCGGCGTCGCCCTTGGCCTCGTTGACGTGGACGAACTCGAACTCGGGCCAGTCCCAGGCGGCGCGCAGGGTGAGTCTTCCAATGCGACCGAAGCCGTTGATGCCGATGCGGATGCGGTCGCTCACGTCGATGACTCCTGGAGGGTTGGGTCGAGCAGGGCCGCGAGACGACGCAGGGCGTCGTCCCGGATCGAGAAATAGGCGAAGTTACGCTCCTGCCGCCGCTCGATCAGGCCGGCCTGGCGCAGGATGCGCAGGTGATAGCTGACGCTCGGCTGGGCGATCCCGAGCGGCGCTGTCAGGTCGCAGACGCAGACGCCGTCGGGTGCGGCCGAGATCAGCCGATGCAGGATCTTGACGCGATTCGTATCGGCGACGGCCTTGAGGGCCTGCGCCAGCGCCTCGGCCTCGGCGTCGCCCATCGCGGTCGCCACGAGCGGGGTGTCACAGACGAGCGTTGGTGTGGCCATGGCCGTTAGCGTACGTCCGGTCATCATATAGATGGGTTTCGATATGGATAAACACCCAGCACGCCAATCAGCTTTGCATTGGGGTCAGACCCAAATGCAAAGCTGATTGGCGTTGCGGTCTTCGTTGAGACTCAGGACGTCCCGATCGACCTACGCCGTATCGAGCGGCTGCCCGAGCGCGGCCTCAAGCCGGATCAGCTTGAGCGCGATCTCGATCATCAGCCAGTCATCTTGCTTGATGTTGATGCCCGTCAACTCCTCGATCCGACGCAACCGCTGTCGCAGAGTGTTGGGGTGCACGTAGAGCGCCTGTGCGGTGGCCGAGATGTTGCCGCGCTGGCGCAGAAACTCCTCGAGCGTGCGTGTCAATTGGGCCTGGCGCTGACGGTCGTACTCGCCGAGCTTCTTCAATGCATCGCGCTGCCGGTCGCGGACGTCGCCGTCGAGCGGTACGCGCAGCAGATATTTGTACGGTCCGAGGCCGTCGTACGGCACGATCGCGGGCGCATCGACGATCACCGGCGCGGCTAGCGCGGCTTGGCGAGCCTCTTGCAGACCGATTGCCAGCGCTGCGGCACCGAGGCACGGGCTCGAGACTCCCACGACGAGTGGTAGCCGGTTTGTGCCCTCGCCCAACGCCTTCTCGAGCCGCTTGAGCGTCTCGGTCTCATCCGCGCCAAGCGCAGGCACGAGCGCGACGGCCTCTTCGTCGCGCTGGTCGATCAGCACGCCAGGCAGTGCACGCATCATGTTGGTACGAAACCGCTCGAGGGCATCGACGCGGCCCTCGTCGTCGGCATCGCGCCAACCGATTACGACGACGGCGAGCTTAGGCTGATTAAAGTCGCAGCCGAGGCGACGGGCACGACTGGAGAGGCCATCAGCGAAGCGTCCAGCAGCGAGATCGGCGAAGAAATCCTTGATCAGGTTGCGCTCTTCGAGTCCTTCAATCAGGCGAATCTTCTTGATGCCGACGGCTACCTGCGAGGCGATCGAGGCTGCCAGGTCGCGGTCGGCGTCGCTGAAGGCGCGGTCGTCGGCGGCGTGCGCGACGAGTGCGCCAAGCAATTCACCATCGGCCAGCATTGGCATCAGTAGCGAACCGGGCTCGGGTGAACCACCCCAGAGGGCGGCGCCAAGCGTGGCCTGCACCGAGCTGGTGTTGCCGACACGGCGCGCCTCGGCCAGCTCGCTGACCGTCACGGCGGACGGGGCGTCGCCAATCTCGGGCGCCGAGGCATGTCGCTGGAGGCGGTCGCCACGATCGAGCAGGTAGATATGAGCGGCATCAGCATTAAGCAGCGGCAGTGCCTGGTCGGCAGCAGTCGGCAAGAGGTCATCGAGCGTCGTTGCCGAGGAGACCGCAGTCGACAGCACGGAGAGGCCTTCAAGCTCGCGCACGCGGCGCCTGGCGGCCTCGTAGAGGCGCGCATTCACAATCGCCGAGGCAACCAGCGAAGCCGAATGGATCACGAAGGCGGCGTCCTCTTCCGTAAAGACGCGTGGCGCCTCGGCGTGGAGGGCGATCACGCCAATCATTTCGTCGTCGGGGGCGATCAGTGGAACCGACACGATCGACTGGTACTTCTCCTCTTCGAACTCGGGGAAGTACTTGACGCGCGGATCCTGAAGCGCATTTTCGGCGATAAAGACGGGCTCGCGGTGTTTGGCGACCCAGCCAGCCAAACCCTCCCCGCGACTCATCGAGACGGTGCCAATCTGATCGCGATAGCGCTCGTCGGAGACCGATCTCAGCACCAATGCGTCGTCGGGGCCCTCAGCAATGAAGATCAGCGTCGCATGGGCACGCGTCTGCTCGGTCACAAGTTCGACGATGGCGCCTAACACCTGCTCGAGATCCACGCTCGACGAGACCGTGCGAATGATCTCGTAGAGCACGCGGCGTTCGTCAGCCGCAGCGGCAGGTGGCACAGGCAGAGGGGGATTGCGAGTGTTCAGAGTGGACACACTACCAGCGGATAATTGTCTCTGGCAAGGCGCATGTTTCGTGTGTAGCTGGGGCAGTTCGCCATACCGGCTCACAATCTGGACTCAAATCGGCCAGATTCGGCCCCGACTATGTGCAAATCGGCCAATTCCCGTGCTGTGCAGTGCGTACCGCAGACATTGCCTCTATGGCTACTCTACCCCTACGTTTTACTGCATTCGGGGACGCCCGGATGGGAGAGAGGAGAACCAAGCATGACGGATCTAGAGAACCACCTCGAGACACCTGGTCGTAGCGACCAGATCAAAGAGGTCCGAAAGATGATCGATGCCCAGGGCATCGAGTACATCTACTACCAATTCGCATCGGTCACCGGGCGGATCATGGGCAAGGGAGCGCCGGCGAAGCACTGGGAGAGCATGGCCCAAAAGGGGTTCCAGCTCGTCTACGGCGCCACGGCCAACCTGTTCGTCGATCGCCACGGTGAGTACATCGGCTACGGCCCCGAGTCGCGCGAGCTCGTCGGCCTGCCCGACGCCGAGACGTTCTCGCAGTTGCCGTGGGACCCCAAGGTAGCGCGTGTGTTCTGCACGCTGTTCCGCGGTCGCGAGGAAGACGTCGATGCCGGCGCCTTCCTGACCTCCGACTGTCGTGGGCTGCTCAAGCGCACCCAGGCCGCATTCGAGGCCGAGACCGGCATGCACCTGCGCGCCGGCACCGAGCCCGAAATGATGTGGCTCAAGAACAACCCGGACGGAACACCTTCGGTCGAGGGGCTCTCAAAGCCGTACTGCTATCACATCGATCAGTTTTCCGAGTTCCAGCCGCTGATCCACAAGGTCATGGAGTACGCCGAGAAGCTTGGCCTCGACATGATCCAGGGCGACCACGAGGACGCCCCGGGCCAGCTCGAGTTGAACTTCAACTTCGATCGCGCAGAGGTGACGGCAGACAACCTCATGACGTATCGCCAGATCTGCAAACAGGTCGGCCGCGAAATGGACGCCTTCCCGTGCTTCATGCCGAAGCCGTTCATGGGCGTCTCCGCCAATGGTTGTCATCACAACTTTTCGATCTGGAAGGGCGACAAGAACATGTTCGACGCGCCCGACCCGTCGAATCCGATGATGCCTGGTGATATTGGCCTCTTTGCAATCGGTGGCATCCTCAAGCACCTGGGCGCCCTGACGGCAATCTCGTCGCCGACCGTCAACTCGTATCGCCGCCTCTGGGACACGGGCGTCTGGGCACCGGTCTTTGCGGACTGGGGCTTCCAGCACCGCACGACGGCGCTGCGCGTCTCGGCACCGGGTCGCTTCGAGTATCGCTCGGTCGACTCGGCCGTCAACCCGTACCTCTCGTTGACGTGCCTTATCGCAGCAATGCGCGACGGCATCGACAACAAGATCGATCCGGGCCAGCCGGAAGAGCGCAACATCTACGACGCAATGAATGCGGGCAAGGAAGTCAAGAAGATTCCGATGACGCTCGGCGAGGCGCTCGACGCACTCGATAGCGACGA
>CAXNNM010000096.1:0-4771 GCA_964203735.1 Gaiellales bacterium
CCCGTCGCGGATCTTGGCGTACTCGGGCTGCAACGGCTCCTTGACCTTCATCACCATGTCGCAGGTAGCCCAGACATCGTCGCAGGCAGCAATCGACGCACCAGCGGCGACATAGGCATCATCAGGAAACGAGCTGCCATCGCCGGCGGTTGTCTCGACGACAACGTCGTGGCCGTGAAGCACGAGCTCGCGCGCGCCAGCGGGCGTGAGTGCGACTCGGTACTCGTCCTTCTTGATCTCTTTGACGACACCTACGCGCATGCGAAGCACCTCCGGGAAACGATCACAACAGGGAACCCGTAGATGGTATCGCTCAACACCCCGTTCCGGCGCCTCTGTTCCACCAGCTGATCAGGCTACTGCGGCTCGAATCAATTCGACAGTAATCCGCGAGAGCGCCTCGACGTCGGCTACAGCGATGTGTTCGTTGGCCGAATGGATGGCCTCCATGCCGCTCGAAAGGTTGAGGCACTGCAGGCCGCGCTCGTTGAAGACGTGCGCGTCTGCCCCACCACCCGTCTCGATCATGCTTGGTTGACAGCCTGCGGCGAGCAACGCGGTGCGCGCCAGTGCCACGACAGGCGCGTCGTCCGCGAACCCGTAGCCCGTGTACTCACGCGTCTGAGCCAGCTCGACTGAACAGCCCGTCGCAGCCGCTGCTGCGTTTGCTGCCTCGACAGTCTCCTGCGCGATCTTGACGACCTCCGCGTCGTCAAGGCTCCGCATTTCGAGCTGCAGCGAACAGGTGTCCGGGACGATGTTGCGCTGGCTGCCGCCGTTGATCAACCCGACATTACGAGAACTGCCGGCGCCAAGTCGCCCCATCTCGAGATCCGCCAGCATCTTCGCCGCCGCGTGGATCGCGTTCCGCCCCTCCTCGGGTGCGATGCCGGCATGGGCCGCCTTGCCGCGAAACGTGATGTTCATCGACAGTTGACTTGGAGCCCGCAGCACCACCCGCCCCGGTGGTCCGTCCACGTCGTAGACAAAGCCGACCCGGGCCACGAGACGGTCCGTGTCGAACTCCTTCGCACCACGAAGCCCAATCTCTTCCTGGACCGTGATCAGCAACTCGATACCCGCGTGCGGAATGTCCTCGCGAAGCACGCGTCGGATGCCATCGATCATGCCCGCCACGGTGGCCTTGTTGTCTGCGCCAAGGATCGTGTCGTTGGCGTTGACGATGAAGCCATCACGCTCGACGGGATCGATTGGTGCCGATGGCGGCACGGTATCGACGTGGGCATTAAAGAACAGTGGCGTGCCGGCGACTGTGCCTGGGATCCGGGCGTAGAGATTGCCGGCATTGCCATCAATCCGCGAACCAGCATCGTCCTCATCCGACTCGATCCCTAGCTCGGCCAAAACATCGCGACAGAGATCAATCGCAGCGCGCTCTTCCCCTGGCGGCGTCGAGAGTCGCGCGAGCGCCAAGAACAACTCGAGCGCGGTGTCCACGCGTTAGACCGTGGTCGAAGCGGCGCTTGCCTGACGCGTCTCGGCCGGCGTCGAGTCGCGGTAGGCGACTGCGGCTCCGACGAAGTCACGAAACAGCGGTGCCGGGCGGGTTGGGCGCGACTTGAACTCGGGGTGGAACTGGCTCGCGACGAACCACGGGTGGTTTGGCAACTCGATGATCTCGACGAGATCCTTTGAGGCAAACGTGCCCGAAACAATCAGCCCATGCGCCTCAAGCTGAGGACGCAAGAGGTTCGAGACCTCGTAGCGGTGTCGGTGACGCTCGTAGATCGTCTCCTCGCCGTAGGCAGCAAAAGCTTTCGTGCCTGCCTTGAGCGTGATCGGCTCGGCGCCGAGGCGCATCGTGCCACCCATGTCGCGCACGTCTTTTTGCTCTGGCAGCAGGTCGACAATCGGGGCGGGCGTCTCGGGGTCGAACTCGGTCGAGTTCGCTCCAGGCATGCCCGCTACGTCACGTGCGAACTCGGCAACCGCGATCTGCATACCGAGGCAGACACCGAGGAATGGCACCTGATGCTCGCGCGCGAAACGCGTCGCAGCAATCTTGCCTTCAACACCGCGGCCACCAAAGCCACCAGGGATCAATACGCCATCGACTGAGGCGAGCTCCTCGCGCGCCTCGCCCCGCAGAACGGCCTCGGCATCAAGCCAGACCAGTTTGAGGACCGCGCCATGGTGGATCGCACCGTGCTTGAGCGCCTCGACCACCGACAGGTAGGCATCTTGGAGTTGAATGTATTTGCCAACGATCGCGATCCGAACCTCGCCGGTGAGGGCATCGACTCGGTCGGCAAGTGCTTCCCACTCGGACATATCGGCAGCAGGCGCCTCGATCCCAAAGCCTTCGAGCACGAGATCGTCAAAGCCCTGATCGTGCAGCGCAAGCGCGACGCGGTAGATATTCGAGGCGTCCTCGCAGGCGAGGATGCGGCTCGGCTCGAGATCGGCGAACAGTGCGATCTTGTCCTTGAGGTCGCGCGTAATTGGGTGCGAGGCGCGGCAGACAACGATGTCGGGCGTTATACCGATGCGCCGCAACTCGTTGACCGAGTGCTGCGTCGGCTTCGTCTTCAGTTCGCCGGCGGCCTCGATCATCGGCACGAGCGTGCAATGCACGTAGCAGACGTTGTCTTTGCCGACCTGGTTGCGCAACTGACGAATCGACTCGAGGAATGGCAGGCTCTCAATGTCGCCGACGGTGCCGCCAATCTCGACGAGCACGATGTCGACGGCCTCGGCCTCCGAGACACGCAAGACGCGGCGCTTAATCTCGTCGGTGATGTGCGGGATGACCTGCACCGTCGAACCGAGGTACTCGCCACGACGCTCGCGACGAATCACGCTGTCGTAGATCGCGCCGGCCGTGGCGTTCGAGAGTCTCGACGTGTTTTCGTCGATAAAGCGCTCGTAGTGGCCAAGGTCGAGGTCGGTCTCGGCACCGTCCTCAGTGACGAACACCTCGCCATGCTGGAACGGGCTCATCGTGCCGGGATCGACATTGATGTACGGGTCCAGCTTGATCACCGCGACGCGCATCCCGCGGTTTTTTAGAATCCGTCCGAGCGAAGCGGCAGTGATGCCTTTGCCGAGAGAGGAGACGACACCGCCGGTGATAAACACGTACCGGGTCTTGGTCTCCGCCATCTCGATCCTCCGTCGTCGTCAATGAGCATCCTAGGCAGGGTGTCGGATGGTCGTCCCCAGTCGCGTCAGAGGACGAGGCCCAACACGCGTGCCGGAAAGCCCGAGGCGCCGACAATTGGCGGCACGCCAACGATCAAAAGCGCACCAACTGCCGGTAGTCGCTCGAGTCCGACAAGGCCCTCGACCTGCCAGAGACCAGCAGGCAACGTGCGGTAGTGCACGACGAAATCCGTCGCCGCTCCTCGGTCGATCGAGAGCGTGTCGATGGCGATGCCCACCACACCACGTTCGATCGCAAGCTCGGCCGCATCGATACCGACACCGGGAAAGCGCAGGTCCGAGACGTAGCGCGGCCCATCGCCGAGGTGGCGATCCCAACCCGTTCGCACGACCAGCGCGTCGCCCGGCTGGAGCCGACCATGGGTGGCCTCCATCGCCTCAACGTCGGCAGCCGAGACCGCGTAATCGGAGTCGTCTCCGACACGCTCGGCCACGTCAAGCAGCCGAGCGGGCACCACCAGCTGGTCTGCAGGGACCTGTTCGACCGTGATGCCCTCAGCGTGGAAGTGTGCGGGGGCATCAAAGTGCGTGCCGACGTGCTCACTGATGTCGATCCGGCGAATGAAGTACCCATCGGCGGCAACGGTCGCATCGACGCGAGCAGAAAATGGCTCTTGACCGGGCCACGGTGTCGTAGCGGGTCCAAGCGGCTGGGAAAGATCGATCACCTGCATCGTTGGTCCTTCGAGAGTGTTCGCGCGTTGCCGAGAGTCTACGACGAAACGTCTGAACGCATTCGCCGAGCCAGTACGAGCGCTTCTTCCGCGGTCTCATCGCCACCCAGCATGCGTGCGAGCTCGGCCTCAACGCTCGCGTCGTTGAGGAGCTCGATCGTCGTCTCGGTTGGATCGCCAGCAACTTTGAGCACGCGGTAGTGACGATCGGCGAGCGCCGCAATTTGGGCGAGATGCGTAATGCAGATGACCTGCGTAGATTCGGCGAGCTCACGAAGCTTCTGTCCGACGGCGACGGCCGTTGCTCCACCAACTCCCGCATCGACCTCATCGAAGACGAGGGTCGGAACGGCAGCACGGTCGTGGGCTGCGACCCGTAGCGCGAGCGCCACGCGAGACAACTCGCCGCCCGAGGCCGCCTCCGCGATCGGAGCTGGTGCCAGGCCAGGGTTCGGCGCCAAGAGAATCTGCACCTCGTCGTGTCCGGAGGCGCCAAGCTCGCGTTCGCCCAGTTCGATCTGCACCTCAGCATCCGCCATGCCGAGGTCGGCCAGGTGCCGTTGCACCGACGTGGCGAGCTTCGGTCCCAACTGTCCCCGCGCCTTCGTCAACGCATCGGCTGCCGCCTTTGCCGCGGTCTCCGCAGCTGCTTCAGCGGCGCGCACAGCATCGACACCACCACTCTCTCCCTGCACGATGGCGAGCAGACGCTCGGCCTCTTCACCGGCCTCGATCGCCGCAGCGAGCGTGCCATGGCGCCGCACGAGGTCGGCGAGTAGGTCGAGCCGACCCTCGACCTGTTGCAGGCGCTCAGGGTCGTGCTCGACTTCGTTGGAGTAGGCATGCAGCGTCCGCGATGCCTCCTCAAGTCGAACGACAACCTCACGCAACTCCTCGGCAACCGGCAACAGGTC
>CAXNNM010000097.1:0-4770 GCA_964203735.1 Gaiellales bacterium
TAGGACTCCCTGAGGGGCAGATGGGCAATTCGGAGGTCGGGCATCTTGCAATCGGCGCCGGTCGGGTTGTTGCTCAGGATCTGGTGCGGGTCTCTGACGCAGCGGCTGACAATTTTCGAAATGTGCCCGCTTTGGTGGCGGCCTGCGAGCGGGCACGGGCTGGCTCGGGCACGCTCCACATCGTTGGACTGGTTTCTGATGGAGGCGTGCATAGCCACGTCGATCATCTGCGCGGCCTCGTACGACTGGCAACGTCGATCGGGGTGCCCATCGTCGCGGTGCACGCGATTACCGACGGGCGTGACGTCTCGCCGGAGCAGGCACTCGGCGTCTTGACCGAGCTGGAGAGCGAGTGGGTCGACGGGCCTGCACGCATCGTCGACGTCTGCGGCCGGATTCACGTAATGGATCGCGATCAGCGCTGGGAACGCACCGAGCGAGCCTGGCGTCTGTACACAGAGGGCGCCGGAGCGCACAGTGAGTCCGTCCAGAGAGCGATCGCTGCTTCGTATGAGGCTGGCAGCTCTGACGAATTCGTCGAGCCGACGGTGATCGGCGATGGAACCGGCCGCATCGAGCATGACGATGAGATCATCTTTCTCAACTTTCGTCCGGATCGAGCGCGGCAGATTTGCATGGCTCTCGCCGATGATCGGTTCGACGCCTTCGATCGTGGTCAGCACGGTCCGGCGCGACTGACGGCGATGACCGCGTACTGGGATGGTCAGCCAGGCGCGATCGCGTTCCCAGAGGACCGGCCCGATAACGTCTTGGCGGACGCGCTCGAAGCGGCCGGCGTCACGCAACTCCACGTCGCCGAGACCGAGAAGTATGCTCACGTGACGTACTTCTTCAATGGTGGACGCGAGCTCGAACACACGGGGGAGACGCGGAGCATGATTCCCTCGCCCCGCGATGTTGCAACGTACGACCTTAAGCCCGAGATGAGTGCTGCCGGCGTCGCCTCCGCTGCAATCGAAGGCATTCGAGATGGCGAGACGCGATTCGTGATCGTCAACTTTGCGAACCCCGACATGGTCGGGCACACGGGAGACATTCCTGCCGTCATCTGTGCGGTCGAGGAAGTCGATCGGCAGCTTGGCCACGTTGTCGATGCGGTGCGCGCCGCCGGTGGAATCGCGCTGATCACCGCCGATCACGGCAACGCAGAACAGATGCTGGAGTCGTCTGGCAAGCCCCATACGGCGCATACGACGAATCCCGTTCCTCTGATCCTTGTCGGCTCGGATCGCGGGCTCGCTGCGACGGGACGTCTCGCGGATCTGGCACCGACGGTACTCTCGTTGCTCGACGTGTCGATCCCGGCACAGATGACGGGTGATTCGCTCCTGCGGTAACTCGCGCACTTGATGCCGGACACCACAAGTGCGCACTTGTCATGTCCGGCTTGGCACGCGGGTGGGATTGGTGGTGCGGTCGGTGGCTACATGCCGAACAGCAGGCGATCGGCGAACTGAGGCGGAAGGCCGGCGTCCGTGATCTCCTTGGCCGCCGTCGCAGTGTCGTAGACGACGCGGCGGAACTCGACGCGGACCGGTACGTCGTCGTCGATGTCGAGGACGAGATACGACGCGCGACTATCTCCATCCCGCGGTTGTCCAACAGAGCCAGGGTTCGCAAACAAGCGGACGTCGTCGGCCAGGATCTCTTCGCGGCCGGGTGGCGCATGACCACCAGTCACTCGATCGCCGACGCTACGCGCCGACATCGGCACGTGTGTGTGGCCTACCAATACGACTTTGGCATCGGGTGCATGTGCAAGCGCAATTGAAGCGCCTGGACCATCGATCACGTACTCCCAGATCGGGTCACGGGGCGAGCCGTGGGCGAGTGTTACTGCGTCGATGCTATCGATCGGCTCGAGTGTCGCCAGCCAGGCCTCTTGCTCGGCACCCAAGACCTCGCGGGTCCAGCGGGCGGCGCGTCCGGCGTCGTCGCCGAAGCGCGCGACGTTGACCTTGCCCAAAACGGCGAGGTCGTGGTTGCCGGCCAGCACGACGTCTGCGCGCGCGCGGATCAGATCAACGCACTCATTCGGACGTGCGCCATAGCCGACCGTGTCACCCAAACACCAGAGCGCATCGAAGCGATCGCCCTCTGCATCCAGCACGGCTTCGAGCGCCTGCAGATTGCCATGAATATCGGAAAGAACGACGACGCGCATCTCCCCACACGATAGGCGAGATGTCGCGCTACACACTCGGAGTAGACTGCGACCATGGAACAGAATGAACAGCCCGAACGACAGCTAAACATCCACTTCACGCCCGAAGAGATGGCGGGACACTACGCCAACTTTGCGAACGTGTCGCACTCGGATTATGAGTTCACAATTACGTTCGCGCGCGTCGATCACGAGTTCGACGGACCGGAGATTCCTGGCGTGGTCGTCAGTCGCATCAATCTCTCGCCTCAGTTCATGGGCGAATTGCTTGACGCGATCCACGACAACTACGACAAGTGGTCGGCGCGCGAGAGCATTCGCGATCTGCCCGAGGTCGGCGACGACCACCTGGAGGCATAGCCTCGCTTCGGCTCGTGGTCGTCGGACGTGCTCGTGGCGGTCTCGCGGAGGCTGCAGCCGATTACGAGGCACGGATCGCGAAGCTCGCGAAGTTTGAGGTCGTGGTCGTCAGAGACGAGCCGCTTGCGCGCGGCACGGCAGTCGAGATTCGTCAGCGCGAGGGAGACCGCATCGCGGCTGCGACGGAGGGTTGGACGCTGGTCTCGTTCGATCGCAATGGCGCGCAGATCACCAGCGAGCGACTGGCCGAGTTAGTGGGCGAACTGGAAGAGCACGCTCCTCAAAAGACGGCCTTCGTCGTTGGAGGTGCCGAAGGGATCGACCCCCGCATCCTCGCGGCGAGCCAGCACCAATTGGCGTTTGGACGAGCGACTCTGCCACACCAACTGGCACGTGTCGTCGCGGTCGAGCAGCTGTACCGCGCGCTCACGATCCGTCGCGGGCTGCCGTACCACCGATAGCACCAGCGCCGCGGCGCCAGTGCTTTGCCACGATTCGCGTGTGATCGATCCCGTCGCCGACCTGCACGCCGCCCTCACCTCTGCGGTCGCCGGCCTGACGGGGGGAGACGTGCCCGAGCTCGGACTCGAACGGCCAGGCAACCCCGAGCATGGCGATTACGCGACGAGTGTTGCGATGCGACTCGCCCCGCTGCTTGGTAAGTCTCCGCGAGAGATTGCACAAGAGCTCGCCACGATCGTCGAAGGCTTCCCCGCGATCGCCTCCGTCGAAATCGCCGGACCCGGGTTCCTTAATCTCCGGCTCTCGGATGACTGGTACCGCGAAGCCCTGTCGGCGATGCTGACGGCGGGGAGCGATTTCGGTCGTCACGCGCCCGTTGCTGGCATTGAGACGTTGGTGGAGTTCGTCTCTGCCAACCCCACGGGCGACCTTACGATCGGCTCTGCCCGCAACGCCGCCTACGGAGACTGCGTCTCGCGGCTCCTGGACTTTGCCGGGCAGACGGTGACGCGGGAGTACTACTTCAACGACGCGGGCAATCAGATCAATCTGTTTGGTCAGTCGGTTCGTGCGCGGCGCCTCGGCGAGGAGATACCCGAGGGTGGCTATCCCGGCGACGAGATTCTTGAGGTCGCGACCGCGCTTGACCTGCCAGACGACGCGCCGCTCGACGACTGGACGACGCAAGGCGTTGCAGTGATGATCGAGCGCATCCGTAGCGGGCTCGAGCGGATGCGTGTCACGTTCGACCTCTGGACGAGCGAGCAGACGCTCCACGCAAGCGGTGCTGTGACTGCAGCGATCGACCGCGCGCGCAGCGAAGGACACGTCTTCGAGCAAGACGGCGCCACGTGGCTGCGTACCACCACGTTTGGTGATGACAAGGATCGCGTGCTGCTGAAAGCAGATGGCGAGACGACCTATTTTGCGGCCGACCTTGCCTACATCGATCTCAAGTTCAAGCGTGGTGCCACCCGAGCAATCTATGTGCTCGGCGCCGATCATCATGGCTACATCCAGCGCCTCAAGGCCGGCGCAGCCTGTCTTGGTCTCGATGCCGACGCCGTCGAAGTGTTGATCTACCAGCTCGTGACGGTCAGCGGCGAACGCATGGGAAAGCGCCGCGGCAACGTCATCACGCTCAACGAGTTGGCCGAGGCGATTGGCGTCGACGCCGCGCGCTACTTCCTGGTCGAGCGCTCGCACGATCAGATGCTCGACATCGATCTCGATCTGGCGGTCGAGACCAGCAGCAAGAACCCCGTCTTTTACGTCCAGTACGCACATGCTCGTTGCCAGTCGATTTTGCGGAAGGCAGCGGAAGAGGGACTCGAGGTTGCTGGCGTTGGTCCCACGCACGTGGCCGAAGGGCCCGAGCGGACGCTGGTACGACGACTTGCGGAGTGGCCGGATATTGCGGCGACGGCGGCAGAGCTTCGTGCGCCTCATCGCATTGTCACTTGGGTCCACGAACTTGCAGCGGATTTTCACGCGTTTCATCACGACCTTCACGTGCTGCACGAAGATGCAGACACGCGGGCATTCCGTCTCTCAACCGTGCGTGCCACAGGCGAGGCGCTCACGCGTGGTCTCGGACTTATCGGTGTCGACGCTCCGGACCGCATGTGATCGACGTTCGCTGTATTTTGGCGGACGAGGGTCGCCTGTTGCGCGAGGTGCGGCTGGCCGCGCTGGCGAACGCCCCCGGCGCATTTCTCGAGACCTTCGCAGAGGTTGCGGCCGACACGGACGATGTTTGGGAT
>CAXNNM010000098.1:0-4709 GCA_964203735.1 Gaiellales bacterium
CAAGCCAGGCGACGAGCACGACGAGCGTGAAGGCCGAGTAGACGAGCATCGTCGACTGCCAGCCACCCAACCAGAGGGCAATCGGGACGGCGAGGGCGGCACTGACGCCGGAGCTAATCTGAAAGCCCATCGCGTAGACGCTCGTCACCATCAGGGGGTGGTCCGCGAAGCGCTCCTTGACGGCGACGACCATCAGGGTGTTGCCGATCCCCATCCCCACACCGATCAGCAGGGTCATGATCAGGATGCCCGTCAGGCCTGGCACGAACGCGCGGCAGATGCCCGCCAGCCCGATCAGCGCGACCGAGAGGCTGATTGCGTGGAGTGCCCCGATGCGTCCAGCGAGAATTGGCGCAAGCGGGGAGAAGAGCCCAAAGCAGAGCACGGGGATCGTGACGAGCAGTCCGACCATGGCATGGGACACGCCCAACGAGCTCTGAATCTCCGGTACCAGAGGCCCGATTCCGACGAGTTGTGGTCGGTACACGAGCGCCGCGACGAACAGACCAACCAGCAGTGGCAGGCGGTCGCCTATCGGCTGAATAGGAAGGCGACTCGACGTCTGCTGGTCTGCTCCCATCGAGGCAGGATGGCAGAGCGAGCGCGAGTAGGACCCGCAGCATGACGGGCTCTCAAGCTAGAACGTTGGGGCTCTCGGGCTCCCACAGTTGGCATACGGGTCGGGCACGAGTTGACGCTGCAGGTCGTTCATCGTCAGCTGCCAATTTGGATCGTAGGGCGAAGGTGGCCCCGCGAATTCGACGCGGATGTCGGGGGTGACACCCGGACCGGGCGACGTGACGCGATAGCGGTTGACCGTCGACTCGCCACTAAATTGCTGCCCGAGGAGCGTTGGGGCCTGCCGCTTCGGACCGATCTCGAAGCAGAACTGGCCGTAGGGACGATTGGCGAGAAAGCCATTGACGCGCCGCCATTGAAAACTACCGGCCGGGAAGCCGTAGTTCGAGTTGAGCGCGTCGAGATAGATGTTGCGCCCCTGGTCGTCGAGCGGCACACCTTGTGGAGTTGCCTGACCCACGCCGATCGGCTTGCCCTGAAAGCTGTAGGTGCCAAAGAGGTGGGCGAATTTCTCCGTCTTTGACCGCCCGTAGCGCGACCAGTCGCTAAACACGACGAGGTCGGCGACGGGTCCACGCCAATGCGACAGTCGTACCTCGGTTGAGCCTGTCGTGCCGCCATAGTTGAGGATCGACCGTTTCCACTGTTGGACGGCCCAATGGCTGCCGTCGCGCGCCGTGCACGAGGCGACGATCAGCTTGGAGCCAGGAAACGCTCCGCCGCGGTACGGGCCGCAGGTGTTGCGAAAGGTCTGCCAGTTGGCACCGCTCGAGCCCGTGCCGCCCGAGTAGTCGAGCAGCAGGCGGCCGCGTGACATGTTGACCGCACCCCAAGCGAGGATGTGCTGCGTCTCGCCATTCACGCGCACGGTCAGCATCGCGACACCCTGCTGATTGACGGCGAGTTTGACTGGTCCCTGTGGGTTGCGCGTGATCAACGTGCTCGCCTGTGCAACCCCGGTGAAGGCGAGTAAGAAGACGAGCACGGGTAGAAAAATCAGACTGCGCATATACATAAGACGCTACGGGACGTTCAATCTGACGTCAGCCAATTGGTGACGCGGGATATGCTTCCCTCGGACAGGAGAAGTTGATGGAACGCACCGAGCTCAATCGCACACGACTCAACGAGCTGCTCGAACGTGAGCGCACCGTCGCCGCCGAGCGCACGCCAAAGTCGCGCGCACTCGCAGCCGAGGCTCAGGTGCACCTGATTGGTGGCGTCCCGATGCAGTGGATGGAGGTCTGGGTCGGCCAGCACGTCGTCTTTTTCGAGCGGGCCAAGGGCAATCGCATCATCGACGTCGATGGCAACGAGCTGATCGATTTCTGCCTTGGCGACACCGGCTCGATGGCGGGGCACTCGCCCGACGCGATGGTTGCGGCCGTGCAGCACCGGATTGGCGAGCTTGGGGGCATCACGACGATGCTGCCAACCGAGGATGCGATCTGGGTTGCGGGCGAGCTCGCACGGCGCTTTGGCTTACCCAAGTGGACCTTCTCGCTGACGGCTACCGACGCCAACCGCTGGGTGCTGCGCACCTGTCGCCAGTTGACCGGCCGGTCGAAGGTGCTGATCATGAACTACAGCTATCACGGCTCCGTCGACGAGACGATCATCGCCCTCGAGAATGGCATTCCGACGCAGAAGCCCGGCAACGTCGGGCCGGCCGTCGACCCAGCGGTAACGACGCGCGTCGTCGAGTTCAACGACCTTGCCGCCCTCGAGCGCGAGTTGGCGCACGGCGATGTGGCGTGCGTGCTGGCCGAGCCGGCACTGACGAACATGGGCATCGTCTTGCCCGACGCCGGCTACTGGGAAGAGGCGACGCGGCTGATCAAGGCGGCTGGCGCTTTGCTCGTGATCGACGAGACGCACACGCTCTCTGCCGGTCCAGGTGGCTGTACGCAGGCCTGGGGCCTACAGCCCGACATCGTCACGATCGGCAAGAGCATTGCCGGCGGCGTCCCGATTGGTGCGTATGGCGTTTCGGCCGAGATTGATGTTCAGATCCAAGGCGATCCCGATGGCGACTACGTCGACACAGGTGGTGTCGGTGGCACGCTCGCAGGCAACGCTCTTTCCCTGGCTGCGGCTCGCGGTACGCTCGAGCACGTTCTGACCGACGAGGCCTTTGTGGGCATGTGCGAGCTCGGCGCCCGCATGCTGGCTGGTATGCAGGACTTGATCGAACGGCACAACCTCCCATGGGTCGTCGAGGGGCTGGGCGCGCGGGCAGAATTCCGCTTCTGCGCCATGATGCCCGCCAACGGTGGCGCCTCGCACGATGCGCACGACGCCGACGTCGAGGAGTGGCTCCATCTCGTCACGCTCAACAACGGCGTCCTGATCACGCCGTTTCACAACATGTGTCTCGTCTGCCCCACGACTACGGCAGCCGATGTGGACCGGCTACTCGAGGTGCTCGACGCGGCCGTGTCCGAATTGCGAGTCGCCTAGCTGGATCAACTTTGCTTTGGGGTCAGACCCCTAAGCAAAGTTGTTGGAGTTTGCTTGCGGCGCTCGACGCAGCCGTGACCGAATTGCGAGTCGCCTGATTGGATTAACTTTGCTTAAGGGTCTGACCCCAAAGCAAAGTTGATCGTCAGACGATGTCGGGTGCGATCTCGGCGATCGTGTTGTCGATCAACTCGCGACGGCCGTGTTCTGTCTCGCGCCGCATCACACCGTGCTCGTCGACGCGGTACTGCGCAACCTCCATCAGGGGTGGCGAGTACGAGTGGATCGTGATGGCCGGTGAGCCCTCGACGTGTGCAACGGAGTGGATGTACCCGGCTGGTCCCTCGCGGGTTACGCCCTCGCGCACCTCGACGTCAGAAGAGCCGTGGGGGAGTCGCATCTGCTTTTCCACAACCGCGCCGTCAACACCGACGAGGCCAACCCCAGAAATTGCGTGGTCGTGATACCCGGTGCCTTGGCCCGGCATCCACATGATCAACCAGGTATCAACCCGATCGTCTTCGTACAAAAGGCGATAGCGGCGGCGCTCAGTATCGGCAACCACCATGGGGCGCCAGAGATCCTCTCGCGCGGCAACATCAGCCGAAAGCTGTACGAGTTGGGCGGTTGTGAGCGGCCCATCGCCGGCAGGCACGAGCGTGCTCACTGCCGCGAGCAGTTCGGCGGGCGGCGAAACAACTTCCGTCCAATCCTGGGGGGTGCGGGTATCTGTGGAAGCCATCTTCCACCCCTTTCGTAAACGCGTCTCGAGGGGATGACGCTGTAATCAGAGCATATCGCTCGCCGTGAGCGAATACACTCCTGCAGATGACTGACGTACGCATGATCGATGTTGGCGCAAAAGCGCCGACGCGCCGCCGTGCGCTGGCGCGCTGCGAGGTGAATATGTCAGACGAGGCGCTCGCCAAAATCGAAGATGGCACTGTTGCGAAGGGCGATGTGTTCGCCACGGCTCGGGTCGCAGGCATTGCAGCGGCCAAGAAGACGCCCGACCTGCTTCCGCTCTGCCACCCCTTGATGCTCGACTACGTACGCGTCGATCTCGCAGTCGACCGCGCTGCTGGTTGCGTACGCATCGAGGCCGAGTGCGCACTCGATGGGCGCACGGGCGTGGAGATGGAGGCGCTCGTCTCGGTCTCGGCAGCCGCACTCTGTGTCCATGACATGCTCAAGTCGACCGACCCCGAGATTCGCATCGATGGCATTGCTCTGTGGGAGAAGGACGGCGGCAAGAGTGGCGCGTGGCGCCGGTCGGGTGCCTGAGTGCGCGCCTGCGTACTGACGGTCTCCGACGGCGTCTTTCACGGCGCGCGCGAAGATGGCTCCGGGGATCTCCTCGCCGAGCGGGTAACGACGGCGGGCTTTGAGGTTGTCGATCGAGCGGTCGTCCCCGATGAGGTCGGCGCGATCATGGCCCACGTCGTAACGTGGGCCGACACGCCGGATGCGCCCGAGCTCGTGCTCGTCACGGGCGGCACGGGATTTGCTCCGCGCGATGTCACGCCCGAGGCGCTTGGGCCGGTCTACGATCGCCGCACGCCGGGTATTGACGAAGCGATGCGTGCCTTCTCGATGCGGGTCAAACCCCACGGCATGCTCAGCCGCGGTGTCTCCGGCATTCGTGGTCGCACGCTGATCCTCTCGTTTCC
>CAXNNM010000099.1:0-4699 GCA_964203735.1 Gaiellales bacterium
GGCCTCGAATTGTCCGGCGCCTTTGCGCGCGATGTGCTGGCGACGTGCTGCACTATCGATTTCCACCCACGCGTCTTTGGCCCAGGTCAATGCGCCCAGACCTTGATCCAGAAGGCCGGGGTCCTGATCGACCAGCGCACCGACGACACGTACCTCTTGCTCGTGCGTCCCTCGTTTGCGGCCTACGTCGCCGAGTGGCTGCTCGACGGCATGCTCGGGCTCCAAGCCGATCTCGCCACCAAGTAACTGACGGGCCGTAGCCCATCCGCTCATTTACTGGAGTGGGCGGTGCTCGGGCGAGTTGAGCCAGGGGCGCTCACGTTCGAGAGCTGCTCCAATCTGAAAGGTCGTGGCATCGTCGAACGTGCGGCCGACGATCTGTAGGCCGGTCGGCACGTTGTTGTCAGAAAAGCCGCTCGGCACGTTGAGCACGGGGCAGGCGCTGAGGATGTTGAAAATCGGAGTGATCAGCGTGTCGAAGTAGAAGTCGAGCGCCTGGCCGCCCACCTCGAGGCCGTGGCCATAGTAGTCGTCACCGGCGATTAGGCCGCGGGTGCCGAGCGTGGGGCAGAGCAGGGCATCGTGCGTTTCGAACACGGGTGCGACGGCAGTCCAAATCGCGGCCTCCACCTCGATCTGCGTCCAGCCATTCGCATCGCCCTTGATTTGGTTTACGTGGTGGCAAAAG
Source organism: Gaiellales bacterium (assembly GCA_964203735.1). Lineage (GTDB taxonomy): Bacteria > Actinomycetota > Thermoleophilia > Gaiellales > F1-60-MAGs149 > F1-60-MAGs149. Next base: position 689 of record CAXNNM010000099.1, read on the forward strand.
GCAATCGCATGGTCGGTCATTTCGGAGCGATGCTCCTCGATCATGTTTGCGATCCAGGCACCGAAGATCGAGGCGAAGTGATAGCCCGTAGCGTGGTGAAGCTGCTCCATCGTGATACCGATCGGCACCTCATCGACGATGGCACCGGCATCGCGCAGTGCCTGAGCGGCATCGCGCGTATTGCGGTCGACTTCGGGGTCGAGGGCGAAGCAACCATCGAAGTCGGTCGTGAAGGCAATGTGTAGGCCCGAAACATCGCCGAGGCCCGCCGGAATCTCGACCTTGGGACTGAGCGAGCGGTGGTCCATCGGGTGAGGACCGGCAAGCACGTTCTGATATAGGCGCATGTCCTCGACGGTGCGGGCCAACCCGCCGTTGTGGCAGTACATATCGAGGCCAAACGGCGGTTCGCATGGAACGCGGCCATGGGGGGCCTTGAACCCGACGACGCCGTTGAACGAGGCGGGGATACGAATCGAGCCACCGATATCCGAACCACTCGCGAGCGTCGAAGAGCCGGCAGCGAGTGAGGCGCCGGAGCCACCTGACGATCCTCCGACCGCAAACTCCTGGTTCCAGGGGTTGCGCGTCACACCGTGAACCCTCGAATGCGTGAAGCCTGCGCACGAGAATTCGGGGGTCGTCGTGCGAGCGTGCTGTATGACACCCGCGTCAAGCATCCGCTGTGCGAGAGGGGATGTCTCATCCGCCACCAAGTCCTTGTACACCAACGAGCCCATCGACAAGGGTTGCCCTGCCACTGCAGTCTCATCCTTAATCGCCGTGACGATCCCTTCGAGGGGTCGCGCGGTGCCATCCTGCCAGCGCTGCTCGGCGAGCTTCGCCTCGGCTCGGGCCTCGTCATAACGCGTCCAGCAGAACGCGTTGATGGCTGGCTCGACGATCTCTGCTCGGGCGATCAAAGCGTCGAGTACCTCGACGGGTGAGAGCGTCTTGGCGGCGAAGCCAGCGAGCGCGTCGCTGGCAGTGATGTAGGCGAGGTCCGTCATGCGCCAAGCCTAGTCGGCTGGGCAGGATTGCGACAGTCCGGTACCGTCTACGGCATGAGTGATCCCCAGCTCGTCACCCCGTCCGGCAAGCCCCGTGCCCGCTCCCTCGGCATTCCCTTTACGGGAACTCCTGGTCCATGGAATGCGATCACGGATGTGCCGGGCGTTGAGGTTGGCTACACGACAGTGATCGAGGGTGACGATGTGCGTACCGGCGTCACTGGCATCCACCCGCGTGGCAAGGCCAATCCGCACGACGCGTGCGCTGCCGGCGTCTACTCGCTCAACGGCAATGGCGAGATGACCGGCTGGGCGTGGATTGAGGAAACGGGCACCGTGAGCCTGCCGATCGCGATCACGAGTACCGCCGCGGTTGGTATCGCGCAGGCGGGCATCAACAGTTGGGTGCACACGCGCTTCCCGGACCCCAATGACGAATGGGCCTTGCCCGTCGCAGCCGAGACATGGGACGGCTTTCTGCACACGATCAACGACCGCCGCATCACCGAAGAAGAGGTCCATGCCGCCCTTGACTCGGCCGCATCTGGCCCGCTCGAGGAGGGTTCGGTTGGTGGTGGCACAGGGATGAACTGCTGCGGCTTTAAGGCCGGCAGTGGAACCGCCTCGCGGCAGGTTGCGTGGGGCTCCGAGACCTACACGGTTGGCGTGTTTGTCCAGAGCAACTTTGGCAGTCGCAGCGAGTTGACGATCGCCGGTGTCCCTCTCGGTGAGGCACTCAAGGAGGACGATCCGCTCGGTTCGGATGACTGGGTCGCACCACCGGGCTCGGGCTCGATCATCGTGATTCTTGCGACAGACGCGCCGCTCCTGCCGCCGCAAATGAAGGCGCTGGCACGCCGGGTGCCGCTTGGTTTGGCCCGCCTTGGCACGACGGGCTCGCACTTCTCGGGCGACATCTTCCTTGCCTTCTCGACGGCAAATTCCGGCGCGTTCTCGGGTGGCTTTCCACTTGGTGAGCCGACGACCGCCGAGATTTCCTCGCTCTCGTTCTTGCCCTGGACACGGATCGACAGCCTCTTTGCCGCGACGGTGCAGTGCGTTGAAGAGGCGATCGTCAATGCGCTCGTCGCGAACGAGGAAATGCCCGGCCGCCTTGGGCGTCGTGTCCCAGCTCTCCCGCGCGATCGGGTCGTCGAGCTCCTGCGCGACGCCGGTCGGATCGTCTAACCGACGCGTGGATGGTGCAGGCCGGGGGCTAGAGCGCGTCAGCGAAGCGGCGAATGCGCTGAGCGGCTTCGACGAGCGTGTCGTCGTCCATGCCGAGCGAAATGCGGACGTGGCCCGCGCCGGAGGGTCCAAACGTGTGGGTCGGCAAGACGGCGACCTTTTGCTCGTCGAGCAGGCGCTTCGCGAAGGTATCGGCATCGAGCCCGCTCGGGCGAATGTCGATCATCACGAACATCCCGGCCTCGGGCCGCCGCGGGTGGATCACGTCGGAGCCCTCAAGCTCGGCCATCACCTTGTTAAGGCGACGCAGGTACTTCTCGCGTTCGGCGCGAGGAAAGGCGCCGCCATCAGAGAGAGCAACGGCGCCAGCGTCTTGGATAAACTGCACGCAGCCAAACAGCATCGCCTCGAGCAGCACGCCAGCGCGCGCTCCGGCTTCGGCGGGCGAGATTGCCCAGCCGTGACGAAAGCCAGTCATGGCGTACGACTTGGAGAGCGTGCCAAGGGCGATCGTACGGTCCTCATACCCCTCGAGGGAGAGGACGCTGGTGAACTCGCCCTCGTAGATAAACTCGTTATAGACCTCATCCGCGACGAGCCACATGTTGTGCTCGCGGCAGAGCTCGGCGATCGCCATCAGTTCGTCGCGTGTCAGCACAGAGCCGGTCGGGTTGTGCGGGTTGGTGATCACCATCGCGCGCGTGCGCGGCGTAATCGCGGCGCGCAGCTCGTCGATCGACGGGTGGAAGGCATGCTCTGGGTGGAGGGCGATGTGCGAGACCTCAACGCCCGTCGCGCCCAGCACCTGCGTGTACGGCGCGTAGAACGGCTCGGGCACGATCAGCCCGTCGCCTGGGCCGACGATGGTCATCAGCATGCCGAACAGTGCAGTCTGGGCGCCGGGGAAGAAGTTGACGTGCTCGGGGCGAATCTCGCGGCCGGCCTGCTTGGTCGCGTAGGCACAGATCGCCGCGATCACATTGTCTTCGCCACGCGCATTGGAGTAGCGGGTACGCCCACGGGCGATTGACGCCGCAATCTCTGTCAGGACCGCGGCAGGCGGGGGCGAGTCGGGCTCGCCAATCGAGAGCACGATGATGTCCTCACCCGCGGCTCGTCGCTGCACACCCATCGTGTGCACTTCCCATGCCGGGTCCGGCTCATCGGAGAGGCGGAGGGAGAGTGCGGAGAAGCCAGGCGCAGAGGTCACGCTTGAGACGATACCGGCGGGTCGGGCATCTCCGCTCTAGCAGTGATCAGAAATCGAATAGGAGGAACGCGGGCTGATAATCAAACGTTATAAGCAAACCAATTACAGGACATAAGGTATCCTTCTAGAACATGTGAGAGCAAACCGCTCTCTTTCGACGCAGATGACACCCATTAACCCCCTGCCATTTACGCCCGACGAGGCGGAGCTTTTGACTGCGGACGTGATCATCGCGGCCGCACTCGAGGCGTTCCAGCCAAGCATCGCACTCGCCTGCTCCTTCCAGCAGGAGGAGTCGGTCTTGCTCGAGATGGCCTTCGCCGCTCGCGCCGACACGCGCGTCTTCGCGCTCGATACCGGTGTCCTCTTCCCCGAGACCTACGCGCTCTGGAAGACCGTAGAGCAGCGCTACAACATGACGGTCGAATCGTTTCACGGTTCGACGCTCGACGAACAGGCCGCCGCGCACGGCGATCGGCTCTGGGAAACCGACCCGAACGCCTGCTGTGGTCTCCGCAAGGTCGAACCACTCGGCCGTGCGCTCGGTGCGCTCGATGCGTGGATCACCGGCCTGCGTCGTGACCAGGCTCCGACCCGTGCCAA
>CAXNNM010000100.1:0-4659 GCA_964203735.1 Gaiellales bacterium
ACAAACGGATCGCCGCCCTTGAGACGCACGATCAGCTGGCCGGTCTTGCCGTGCTCGACCAGACACGCGTTGATCTGGTCCTGCGTCATCGCAACATCGCCTGGCGCCTTGCCTGCGTTGATCAGCACGCAGCCCGGCTTCGCCTCGAGTGGCAGCTGGTCGCCCGCGAGACGATCGAGCACGAGCACGTCGGCGCGCCGCACGAGATCGAGCCCGCGTACGGTAATCAGCCCCGGGTCACCCGGGCCGGCGCCGACAAGGAAGACCGTCACGCGGCGCCCTCGGCGAGCAACTCGCGCCCGCCGTCAGCAAGCAACTGAGCGACGATCGTGTCGACGAGGCTGCCAGGGTCATCGCCCGTTGCCTCGTGACGAATCGTGCGCGTGCCGTCGGGCGAACCGACCCAACCGATCAGCGTCCAGTCGACTCCTTCGCGGTACGCGTGGGCGGCGACCGGCACCCGGCAGCCGCCACCAAGGCTGCGCGTCACACCCCGCTCGGCCATCACCGCGGTACGCGTGTCGGCATCGTCGACTGCGGCCACGCGCGCCTCATCGCCCTTGCGCGTCTGCAGCGCAATGGCACCTTGACCCGACTCGGGCACGATCATCGCGACGGGAAATCGAAAGCCAATCTCGTAGGCAAGCTCGATCCGATCGAGGCCGCAGGCCGCCAGCACGACACCATCGAGGTCGCTGGTGGTGCGATGCGCGAGCCGGGTCTGGACGTTGCCGCGGACGGGCACCATCGTCAAATCGGGGCGCAGCGATCGCAGTGCAGACGAGCGTCGGATCGACGATGTCCCCACCCGGGCTCCCACCGCGATGTCGCCAAACGAGCGCGCCTCGCCACACCAAGCGTCACGAGGATCGGCGCGGGGCAGGAAGGCGGCAAGTATCAAACCGTCGAGTTCGTCGCCGGTCAGGTCCTTCGCCGAGTGCACGGCTACGTCGATCTCGTCGGCAAGCAGGGCCTCCTCGAGCGCGGATGCAAAAGCACCGGGGCCAAGCTCGCCAAGCGGTGTCGATTGCGCCGCGTCTCCACGCGTGGAAACAACCACCATCTCGACTTCGAGACCCGCAGCGGTCAGGGCGTCGGCTGCGAGGCGCGCCTGTGCCTGCGCGAGCGGCGAGCCTCGCGTGCCGAGGCGGAGCAGCAGACTCATTTCGTTGATGGGTCCGTTGGTGCAGCGCGCTCAAGTTCCTCAAGCGTCGCCTCGAGGCGCGTCAACTTACGACCGATAATCCCCACGTACGCGAGGATCACCAGCCAGACCGCCATGTAGGCAGCGGCGACGTACGGCACTGCTTCCTGGAGCGTCATGCGTCTTCCCCGCGCGCCACGCGCTGCAACTGGAGCACGCGCGCGGCAGTGCGCTTGCCGCGCATTTCGACAGAGATCAGGAGCACCATCAGACTTAGCATGCCTGCAAAACCGACGACAAACGTCAGTAAGAACGAGTTTGGCATCGCAGCGCCGCCCGTGGTGAAGACCACGGGGTGGATCAGGGTCTGAGCGATGCGCACGGCGAGAAACGAAAGCGGAATCAGGCCAATGCCGAGCAGTGCGAAGACCGCCGAGGCCGAGCGGCGACGTTCGCCCTCATCGAGTGAGAAACGCAGCATGAAGTACGCGCAGTAGTAGAGGAACAGAATCAGGAAGACGTTGATCTGGCGATCGCCCCAGTTCCACCACACGCCCCACGAGGCCTTCGCCCAGATTGGCCCCGTCAACAGCACGAGCGTGCCGAAGATCGTGCCGGAGTGCACACCAACGTACGAGCGCAAGTCCCAGACTTCAGTGCGCTTCCACAGGTACATCGCTGCGGAGAACGCGCCGAACGCGAACGCGACGTAGGACGTCAAGGCAATCGGGACGTGAAAGTAGAAGATCTTCTGGCTGAGTCCCTGGTCGAAGTCTTCGGGCGTCCACCAGAACGCGAGCGCAACAGTCAGCGGAATCAGAATTGTGCTGAGGACGAGCGGGATGGTGGTCGAAAGACGGCCAAGAGAGCGCATGATCAGTCTCCTAGAAGGTGCTCGGAGGTGCCCCACGCGAGCGCCACGAACACGAGGTCATAGAGTGCCAGAAATCCGAGAGGACGGAGTCCTCCTACCTCTTCGCCGAAAGCGCCGTACGTAGCCGTCACGCCCGCCAAGACAATCGGGATGACGAGTGGGAGGACGAGCACCGGCAAGAGCACGTCGCGCGTGCGGGCACCGAGGGCGAGTGCTGCGGCGAGCGTGCCGACGAGGGCGATGCCAATGTTGGCCAGGAGCAACGCGACGACGACGGTGCCGATGCTCGGGCCCCCGGCTTGGAAGAACAGCACCCACCAGACGGGGACGGCGACGACCTCCACCACGACGAGAAAGCCAAACTGCGCGAGCGCTGCACCAATCCAGATTGCGGCACGATCGATCGGCGCCAGGAGCAGCGCATCCAGGGCGCCCTCCTCCTGCTCGGCAGCGAAGGTGCGCAAGAGGCCGAGCACTGCCGTAAAGACCACCGCGGCCCAGAGCATGCCGGCTGCCGCGCGACTGCCCGCGCCGGTGTCGCCACTCAACGCGAAGTGGACGATCACGATCGTTGCGGCGATAAACAGCAGCATCGCGAAGATCACCTCGCGGCGACGAAGCTCGAGCACCAGCTTGACGCGGGCGATCGCGAGCGCTGCGGAGATCATGCGAGGCTCCCGGCGCTGAGGTGGACGGCGCGGGCTCCAAGCCGTGCCGGCAGCTCGTCATCGTGGCTCGCAACCAGTTGCGTGCGGGTGCCAAGGCCTTCCCGAAGCGTCGCATCGAGCAGCAGGCGTCCATCTGCGTCGAGCCCGCTCGCTGGCTCGTCGAGCAGGAGCAGAGCGGGCTGGTGCGCCGTGGCGCGGGCCAACGCGAGCCGCTGCAGCATGCCACGTGAGAAGCCGTCGATGTACTCGTCCGCGCGGTCGCCCAGGCCAACATGGTTGAGGAGGGCCGTGATGTCGAGGTCGCGTTTTCCCTGGAGACGAGCATGCAACTCGAGGTTTTCGCGTGCAGTCAGTCCGCGATAGAGCTGCGAACGATGGCCTGCGTAAGCGATACCGGCGCGGAGCGAGCGCGGCGCACTGGTCGCATCGACCCCAGCAATCCGGGCCGAGCCGGCAGTCGGGCGCAGCAGGCCCGCGACGAGTCTCAGCAGCGTCGACTTGCCGGCACCATTCGGGCCGAGCAGCACGATCGTCTCGCCGGGTGCCACCGTCAGCGTCGCCTTGCGCAGCGCAAGGCGATCACCGAAACGCTTCGAGCACTCGGTGAGTGTGACGACGGGCGGTTCCATGGGTTGGAGGGTAGGCGATGCGCGTGGGATGACACCACAACCGCGCGGATGTGGTGTCCTCGTGCGGAGCAGCGGCATCTGCTGGGGGGACATGACAAACCGGGGTTTGTCATGTCCCCCCAGTCCCAACGAATCGACCGCCCCAGGACACCACATCCGCGCGGTTGTGGTGTCCTCCCTGGATCCTGAACCCGCTAACCAGTGGTCGGCATACCCTTGGCTTTCGCCCCCTCTTGCACCAACGCGACGGCGTCAGCTGCGCTCGGCCACTGGGACCGCGAAATCGCTAGACCCGCAGGCGCAAGATTTTCGCAACGCCATAGGTGGCGGTGACGGCCGCCATACGAGGGGGCTCGTCGGCATCGAGCGCAGCAGCGAACAGCGCGGTAAACATGTCGCCCGCCCCGACGGTGTCGGCGAGGTGGGGGATGCGGTCGGCTGGGATGCGCAAAATCTCTGGTTCGTCCTCTGTCCATACCTCACAGCCGCCCTCGCCGTAGGTGACGACGACGATCGGGACGCCTGCGCGGGCGAGCGCTGTGGCATCCGTGCCGCCAAGCAACGCCTGGGCCTCCTCATCGCTGAACTTGATGGCAGCGACACCAGCCACCGAGGCCGGGTCGAACGGACCGACCGGTCGCACTTCGCCAAGACCGGGCCGAGCGAGGCCCTGCGCATCGAAGACGACGCGGCGCCCAAGCGCGACGAGGGCAGCGACAGATTCGGGAGGCACGTCGTCGCGCCACTGCGTCCCGACGACGATTGTCGAAGCACTCGCCAGCGACGACTTGGCCCAGCCGTTGATGTCCTCGGGGAGAAACGGATCCCCGAGCGCCGCGATCTCGTGATCGCGCAGGCCACCCGGCTTGAGCGTGAGGCGACTAACGAACGTGTCCTCCGTTGGACCGATCAGCACCGGGAGGCCGCGACGATTGAGCGCGGCGTAGAGCTCGTCGTCGCCGCCTCGCGTGACGACGATGCCACGAATACCGGCAGCCGCGAGCGCGTGCGCGGCAAAGATTGGAGCGCCACCACAGCGGTGTTCCTCCGAGCCATCGGGATGAATGATTTCGTCAAGAACGGTCTGTCCGAGCAGGGCAATCACGCGCGCAGCGCTCCCCACGCCAGGTAGCCATACGCACTGAAGGCCAGCAGCCAACCCACAGCGGCCAAGACGTCGGGTCCAGTTCCACCACAGTTATAGGCGTTGCCGGCAACGCAGAGTCCCTGAGCCAAGAGACCAAAACCGCCAGCCAAACCGGTGGCGGCGAAAACCCCAAGTGCGATCCACGTCGGTCCGTGCTCTCGTCCCCGTCCGCGCAGTGCGAGGGCGCCGGCCGACAC
>CAXNNM010000101.1:0-4521 GCA_964203735.1 Gaiellales bacterium
TTCGGCGCGTCGTGGACCATGAAGCGCTCGCCATCCTTATTGCGCAGATAGCCACCCTCACCACGACAACCCTCGGTGATCAGCACGCCGTTCGACTTAAGCGTCGTCGGATGGAACTGCATGAACTCCATGTCCTTCAGCGGCACACCAGCGTTCCAGGCAAGCGACATGCCGTCGCCCGTGCACGCAAACGCGTTCGTCGTGCCGTAGTACATACGACCAACGCCACCCGTCGCGAGAATCACATGGTTCGCCTCAATCGCATGCAGGCCACCCTTCTGCGTATCCCAAGCGATCACGCCAGCACAACGACCCTCGTCGACAACAACCTTGGTCGCGAAGAACTCCTCGTAGACCTTGATGTCGTACTTGACGAGCTGCTCGTAGAGCACGTGAATCAGGACGTGGCCCGTGATGTCGGCCGAATAGACCGTGCGCGGCGCACCAGCAGCACCGAACGGACGCTGAGCCAACTTGCCATCGGAAGCGCGCGTAAAGATCGCGCCCATGTGCTCGAGCTCGTAAATGTCGTCCGGCGCCTCACGGCACATAACCTCAATCGCGTCCTGATCGCCGAGATAATCCGAACCCTTGACGGTGTCATAGGCATGGCTCTCAGGCGAATCCTCAGTCGCATTGCCAAGCGCAGCATTGATGCCACCCTCAGCAGCACCCGAATGTGAACGCGTCGGATGCAGCTTCGAAATGACGGCGACATCGACACCAGCACGCTTTGCTTCAATGGCTGCGCGCATGCCAGCAAGGCCGGCGCCAAGCACAATCACGTCATGTCGAATCACGAGGTTCCTCCGAAAATGGGGCGCGGCAGTGCCACGCGTAGTTGCAGGGTACGTGCGACCCCGGACAACGGCAAGCACGTTGCAGCCGATACATGCGGGAGATAGCTCGTCATTAACCTCTGTTTCGCATTTGATTGGCATTTAGAGGAATGCCCACGTAGCCTGCGGTGAATGGTTCGATCTGTCATCCGCGAGGCGCTTGACCTCTACCGAGGCCTTTTCCGCCCGCTCGTGCTCGTGACGGGCCTGATCTTTCTGCCGCTCGCAGCCGCCATGCTCGCACTGGAACTGGCCGTTGCCGACTCGCAGAGCACGCAGCAACGCATCGCAATCATCGAAGTCGTCGGCTCGCTGCTGCTCTTTGCCCCACTCGCCTCGATCATTGCGATCCGGTCCGCGATGGCCTCCGAAAAGGGCGAGCCGTTGACGCTGCGCCAGGCGGCAGATGACGCCTTCGAACTCTTGCCGACGTACGTGATCACCCAACTCTTGGTGCTGCTCGTAATCGTCGCGCTGCCAGGAATCTTGATCGTCGGCGGCTGGATTAGTGGCTCGCAACTGATGTTGACGCTCGGGATCGGCACACTGCTTGGCTCCGCGATCCTCAATGGCGTGAGACTCGGCGTGGCCACCGTCTCTGTCGTGACGGGCGACGCGCGGATGGCACCCGCGCTCCGCCACTCGGCCCAACTGACACGCGGTCGCTACTGGGCCGTACTCGGCGTACTCGTCGTCTTCTCGCTGATCGCCTTCGCCATCGCTGTCGTGTTCTCATCGCTTGGCTTGGCAGCGCCCGAGGGAATGACGCAGTCAATCATCGGGGCGATCACCAGCGTCATCACCAACGCCCTGACCGTGCCGCTGATCGCCCTCGGCACCTACCGGCTCTACCGCAGCCTGCAAGACGCCACGCGCGTCTGAATCGCGATCGCTCGGCGACCGAAAGGCGCTGGTCGAAAGCCCGCGGCTCGTTGCCGGTTGGTTACCTCCAATTCGCCAGAGACCGGTTAGGGTTCTGCCACTTAAGGAGTACGAACATGGCTACTGATTCCAATCCTCGAATGCACGCCGGCAACGGCCTCGAGGGCATCTCGATCGGCCCCAGCGAGATCTGCCTCGTCGACGGCGAGAACGGCCAACTGATCTATCGCGGCCACGACGCCGAGGTGCTCGTCCGCGAGCACACCTTCGACGAAGTTGCCTTCCTGCTCTGGACCGGCCGTCTGCCCAGCGCCGACGAGACCAACGAGCTGCGCGAAGTCGTCTTCGACAACATGCGCAAAGTTGCCGCCGAGCCGGCCACCGTCGCGACGCTCGATCCCAACGCACTCACGATGGACGCTGTGCGCTCCGCGATGAGCGTCTGGTCGATGGGCCGCAACCTCGCCGAAGGTGGCACCCCCGCCGACGCCCAGGCCGCACTCGGTGCAATCGCTGGCTCCGTCGCCCTGCTTGGTGCACGCCGCGCAGGCGTGACGCCTGGCGACATTCAGCCCGGCGACACGATTGCTCGCGCCTACCTGCGCATCATGACCGGCGCAGAGCCGACCGACGCCCAGGTTGGAGCGCTCGACGCGTACCTCGTGTTGACGGCCGAGCACGGGATGAACGCCTCGACCTTTACCGGCCGCGTGATTGTCTCCACCGCCTCCGACATCGGCTCGGGTCTCGTCGGCTCGATTGGTGCCCTCAAGGGCAAGCTGCACGGCGGCGCGCCCAGCCACGTCTCGTCGATGATCGACGAGATCGGCACGGCCGACAACGCCGAGCCATGGTTGCGCGCCAAGATCGAAGGCGGCGAGCGCCTGATGGGCTTCGGCCACCGCGTCTACAAGACGTACGACCCCCGCGCCCGCGCACTGGGCGAAGTAGCAGAGCGACTCGGCTCGGACGACGAGCGACTCGGACTGGCCCGCCACGTCGAGCAGACGGCCCTGCGCCTCCTGCACGAATACAAGCCCGACCAGCGCCTCTACACCAACGTCGAGTACTACGCGGCCGCGGTCCTCGAGACGATCGAACTTGATCCGGGCCTCTACACGCCAACCTTCGCCGTCAGTCGCACGGCAGGCTGGACAGCGCACATGCTCGAGCAGATCAACTTCCCGCGTCTGATCCGCCCCCAGGTCGAGTACGTCGGCCCAATGCCAGCGAAGTAGATCAACTTTGCTTTGGGGTCAGACCCCAAAGCAAAGTTCGAATCCGATCCTCGAGCAAGCCAACCCGTCGAGGTAGACAAACCAGGCGAGACTGGCGACCGGAGCCAACGACGATGAGCAACTTTGCTTAGGGGTCTGACCCCAAAGCAAAGTTGCAAAGCAAAGTCGGATACCCTGCCGCGTATGGCGACCGCCCTTGGAGCCGCCCGCTGGCTCCACGCCGCGGGCCACACACCCGCGCTCCTGGCCAGCCTGCAAAAGACGCGCTTTGGCACGCGGTCGCTGCTGGCTGTCAACCCCGACGAGACGATCGTTAGTACGCATGGTGCCGGGCTGCCGGCGATTCCACCGCGGCTCGTCCACACCGCCCACGGCGAAGGGATCTGGCTCGGCGCGATCGCCTACGACGCCGGGCTCGACCTGGTCGGCATCGCACCGCGCCACCAGCCGACCGACCCGGCCTTCCTCGCCCACTACTATCGGACCTACGCCGTGCTCGACCATGCGGCTGGCGCGTGGGAGATCCTCGGACCCGAAGGTGCGTCGCGCGACCTGCTTGTCGAGGCAACCAGTGCTGAAGACCCGCCAGCACCAAGCGTGGCAGCGCCTGCCCGCACGGCGACCAGTGGCCTCAGTCGAGCCGCGTATACGACCCAGGCCCGCGAAGTGCAGCGCCTGATCAGCGAGGGCGAGGCTTTCGAGATCAACCTCGCGCACCTGATCCGTGCGCCCTGGAGCGACGGGGGTTGGGACCTCTTCGAGCGCCTCGTCGCCGTCGCTCCCACCGACCACGCCGCGTACCTCGCCGGCGAGGGGGTGGAACTCGCAAGCGTCTCGCCCGAGGTCTTCCTCCACATCGAGGACAGGCACGCCGAGACGCGGCCAATCAAGGGCACGCGTCGACGTGGCGCGACGCCAGCCGAGGATGAGGCGCTGGCAGCCGAGCTCGTGGCCTCAGCCAAGGACCGCGCCGAGAACGTGATGATCGTCGACCTGCTGCGCAACGACCTGACCGCCACGGCCGTACCTGGCTCGGTGCATGTGACCGCGCTCTGCGAGCTCGAGCGAACCGAGAACGTGATGCACCTCGTGAGTGCCGTCACCGCGCAGATCCGCGAGGACGTGCGGCTGCCCGACGTGCTCGTCTCGTGCTTTCCCGGCGGCTCGATTACTGGCGCCCCGAAGCGTCGTGCGATGGAATTGATCGACCGCCTCGAAAGCGACGCGCGCGGCTTCTACTGCGGCACGATCTTCGCCTTCGAGCCAGCCCGCCGCTCGCTGACCGCCAGCATCGCGATTCGTACCGCCTCGGTCTCGGATGGCGAGGCTCGCTATGGCGCCGGTGGTGCCGTGACGCTGCTGTCCGACCCCGCCGACGAGGCTGAAGAGACGATCGTCAAAGCCCAGGCCTTCCTTCGCGCCACCAACGCGACGCTCGAGGGCTGGCAGTGATCCCCGTCTTCGAAACCGCGCTCGTCGAGAACGGCCGCATTCGCCTGCGCGATCGACACCTTGCACGTCTCGCGGCCTCGGGTGGCTCGCCCGAACAGGTCGCCGAACTC
>CAXNNM010000102.1:0-4513 GCA_964203735.1 Gaiellales bacterium
ATATGGCGAGGGGCTAACGGTGCTCGCTGGGAGTGCGACGCAGTTGACGTGGACGCAGCGCGTACTGCATACATATGACCCGACCACGCTTGCGGTAACCGGCACGCGGCGCTACCGGTTCGAAGGCTGGGGGCTGACGACGAACGGCCGGCAGCTGATCGCCAGCGATGGCTCGGCAACCTTGCGCTGGCTCGATCCGGCGACCCTGCGCGTCACGAAGACCGTCACGGTCACGGACGAGGGGGCTGCGATCTACGACCTCAACGAGCTCGAGTATCGCGACGGCATCATCTGGGCCAACGTCTGGCGCTCCGATCGCATTGCGTTGATCGATCCGGCGACCGGCAAGGTGCGAGCCTGGCTCAACATGGCACGGCTACGGCAGCGCCTCTCGGCTCCCGGCGACGTGTTCAACGGCATCGCCCGCGACCCCATCACAGATCACATGGTCGTGACCGGCAAGCTCTGGCCACAGCTGTTTGTGATCAAGCTGGCCGGCCGAGTCCCAACCGCTCCGCACTGAGGGGGGACATGACATCCGCGCGGTTGTCATGTCCTCCATCAGTGCAACGAGGGCCTACGCCAGTTCGAAGCGGATTGGCTGTGCACCGACCTGCAGCGTGCTGGCACCGAGGGCATGGAGGTTCTCTTTGCCTTCGACGATCGTCAGGAAGTGGTTGCCTGCCAACGGTCCAGCCTTCGACGAGAAGCTGCAAGGACCGTACGGGAACAGCAGCTCGCACTCGGAGATGCCGCCGGGGTACCAGAGGATCTCGCCGGGAGCCGGATGACAGGTTGCGTCTTCGAACGGCACACCGAGATCGAAGTCGCCGAGCGGGATCCAGCACGACTCGCCGCTCCAGCGCACGTGGATCATCTTGTTCTCGTACGGCAGCATCGTCAGAAATGCCTCACAGGTCTTCGGGGCCAGCGCCGTCTCGAGGCGCGCCAGAAAGACGGTGTCTCCACTTGTAATACGAATCATTTGCTCTGCCATGGGTTTCTCCTCCGGGGTACGAAGGAAGTGTGCCGTACCTAGGGGGCGACGCGTTCGACACCGGGAATTCGATCGAAGTCGCGATCGAATGAGGCAACCCGAGCGGGAGAGTGCTGCCGGGCACAGGCGGCGAGATAGGCATCTTGAAAATCGACAGGCGTGTGCTCGTAGATGTCGATGGCATCTGTCAGAAGGTCGAGGTCGCCAACGACGATGGCCGGTAAGGCAAGGATCATTTGGAGGGTCTGCGCCACCTTCTTACGGGCGAGCCTGTAGACGGAGCGGAGTACAAACTCGATCTCGGCGACGACAGGGTCGGTCAACACAAGCTCGTCGGCCGTATCGACGAATGCGCGCGCTCGCCCCGCCTGTCCCGCTCCATCACCAACCACGTAGCGCAGCAACACGTTGGTATCGACGAACGTCACGGGTGCCATTTCGCCTGCCACTCTTCGGTTCGGTTCGTATCTGCGAGAGCGCGGATTTGCTTCCAGGACAGACCCTTCAGCTCCTCGGGTAGTTCGACTGATCCGGCTAACTCGTCGGGGCGACCAATTCTCGAGACGGTCAGGGTGTTGTCTTCGATGCGGAACTGCAGTGCATCACCGTCGCGGATATCGAGCGCTTCCCGAACGCGCTTGGGGATGGTCACTTGTCCCTTTGAGGAGACGCGTCCGATTCGTACAGTGGGTTCCATATTCCTTACGTTACCAATTAAGTAAGGAATTAGGGAGGGGCTGATCGACATCGCCACAGTCTCTGCCACCATCCCCGTACCGATGACGCGCACACCCGATCCTCAGCCGCACAGTCTCTCGCCGAGCACCCGCACTTCGCTCGAGCAGCTGCCGCCGAACAACGTCTTTCGCACGCTTGCGCACGCGGACGCTGCCTTCCCACCACTGATGGCACTAACTGCGAGCCTCTGGAACGACGCTAGCCTCTCGCAGCGCCACCGCGAGCTGGCGATTCTGCGCACGGCGCGCCTGGTCGATTCGGCGTACGAATGGATGCACCACATTGAGGTCGCGCGGATGGTGGGCATTTCGGAGCAGGAAATCAATGCGATCGATGTGGACCAGCTCGCGCTTGGGGAATTCAACGAGGCGGACCAGCTCGTGCTCGATGCCGTGCCGCAGATCCTCGCCCACCGGCGCTCCGACGACGCAATCTTCGACGGGCTCGAGCGCGTGCTGAGCCCCCGCGAGCTTGTCGAACTTCATCTCGTCGTTGGCCTCTACGCCACGATCGCTGGGGTGGTTACCGACTTTGATGTCGACCTCGACGCGCAGTCGGGTGCGTTCGATCTCGACCACGACGAGCGCGGTCCGAGGCTCGGGCGCTAAAACGCGCGCTGGAGAGATTCGGCCTTCTTGCCGCGGCCAACGATCACTTCGGACACGAGCGCTGGCTGGAACAGGCCATGTGCGACGACGCCCGGAACGCTGCTGAGCCAGGCCTCGAGGGCATCAGGCCCACCAATCGCACCCGCGTAGTCGGCGATCACGTTGCCATCAGGGCTCGGTGGGACATCGCGCAGTGTCACGTTTTGGAGCAAACGGAGCGTGCTCTGCAGGCCGAACTGGAGCAGCTCGAGTGGGATCGGGGCGTGGAGTCGAGGCACCAGCTTGCTGGAATCGGCAATCACGACGAAGCGGTCGGCCATGGCGGCGACGATCTTCTCGCGCGTGTGCGCGGCGCCACCACCCTTGACGAGCCAGAAGTCCGGAGCGATCTGGTCGGCACCGTCAATCGCGAGATCAAGCCGATCGACCTCGGCGGCATTCTCAACCGTCAGCCCAAGTGCTCGGGCGGCCTCCTCGGTCTGCACCGAGGTAGCGACACAGCGAATATCGAGCTTGCGAGCGGCGATCGCTGGCAGCAGGAAGGCCACTGTCGAGCCGGTTCCGAGCCCGACGCGCATGCCGTCTTCGACGAGCAATGCAGCGGCCTCGGCCGCGACCTTCTTCTCTGTGTCTTGGCTCATACGTGCACGGTAGCGGGGGAGGGCATCACATCCGCGCGGTAGTGGCGCCTTCCCCGACCAAGTGTTCTGGCGCAAAGCTTGCGATCTGGTTGCCGCTACGTCGTTCCAGCCGACCTTCGGACATGATGGGCCCGGGCCCATCATGTCCCTTGCGTTCGCGCAAGAACCACGCAATCATGCCAATGTCGCACACGCCAATTTCGTCTTCTGGCTCCAGTGCAAGGATTCCGGGCCGGACATGGTGGGCCCGGGCCCATCATGTCCACGCGACAGCGGCGCCGCGGCGTGGGAACACCGATTACCGGCCGAATCTGGTGGGTGCCTGCACACAGCGAATGTTTCGGAGGGCGGCACGAGCCGACCCCCGAGAGTCGTCCCGTCGCACAGGCGACGAGGCAGAGGGCCTAGGCGCTGGCGGCAGCCGCGTCCGCGATGATCACGGAGCGGGGTGCAGTCACGCGGCCAGCGGGGATCGAGTGGTCGCCGGCCAGCAACTGCTGGAGCGGCTCGCGCTTGTCCTCGCCGGTGATCAGCCACAGCAAGAGACGCGTGCGGCATAACTCGGGGTACGTCAGCGTCATCCGATGCGTGCCCTGATATTCGCCCGTGGTAATCGCGACCATGCGGTCGTGCACGTCGAGGACGGCGTCGCCCGGGACGAGCGAGGCCGTATGCCCGTCGGGGCCAAGGCCGAGGTGGATCACGTCGATCGTGGCGGGCAGGTCGCCGGCATACTCCGACGCGGCTGCCTCGAGATCGTCGTCATTGACGGGCATCGGGTGGATCACCACGGGCAGCTGCGGGCCAATGCTCTCGCGCAGGTGCGTGAGGTTACGAGCCGGGTCGCCCTCAGGGGCGATGCGCTCATCGACTTGGTACAACTCGACGGATTCCCACGGCATCGTCAGCTCGGCGAGGTCCGCAAACATCGCCCACGGCGAACGTCCACCGCTGACCGCGAGCGAGAAGACACCACGCGCCGCCACCGCGGCACGGGCCTCCTCGGCAACGCGCTCGGCTGCAGCGTGCGCAACGGCCGCCGCATCCGGCAACACAATCAGCTCGTGCTGCACTACGCCTTCTTCTCGTCGTGCCCGCCGAACTCGCTACGCATGGCCGACTGCACCTTGCCGGAGAACTGGCCGAGGCCACGCGACTCGAAGCGCTCGAGCAGCGACGCGGTGATGACGGGGGCAGGGACGCCCTCCTCGATTGCCGCGATCGTCGTCCAACGACCCTCGCCGGAGTCCGAGACGCGACCGTCGAAGGCGTCCAGATTCGGATCCTTCGAGAGCGCGGCGGCCGTCAGATCGACGAGCCACGATCCAACGACGGAGCCGCGGCGCCAGACCTCAGCGACCTCAGCCACATCGATCTCGTACTGGTAGTACTCGGGGTCGCGCAGCGGAGTCGTTTCGGCGTCGACCTCTTGCTGATGCTTGCCGGCATCGGCGTGCTTGATGATCGAAAGACCCTCAGCGATCGCGGCCATCATGCCGTACTCAATACCGTTGTGGACCATCTTGACG
>CAXNNM010000103.1:0-4492 GCA_964203735.1 Gaiellales bacterium
CTCCGAGACGAAGCGGTCGAGTTGCTGCGCGATCTCGTGCGTGTCGACTCGTCGAACCCGCCGGGGCGCGAGACACCCGTTGCGATGGTCGTCAAGCGGTACCTCGAGGCCAATGGGCTGGAGGTCGAGCTCGTGGCGCGTGATCCCGAGCGCGCGAATCTGATCACTCGCCTGCCGGGTACGGGCGACGGCCCGTCGCTCGCGTTGATGGGCCACACCGATGTGGTGCCGGCTGATGCCGAGGATTGGACGCACCCGCCGTTTGGTGCTCACCTTGACGACGATGGCTACATCTGGGGCCGCGGCACGTGCGACATGAAGAACGAGTTGGCGACGCGGTGTGTCACGATCGCGCACCTTGCTCGCACCGGCTTTCAGCCCCGCGGCGATCTGCTCTTGATCTCGCAGGCCGATGAGGAAGACGGCATGGAAGAGGTCGGTATGCCCTGGCTCCTTAAGGAGCGACCCGATCTCAAGTGCGATTACGCAATCGACGAGGGCGGCGGTATGCGCGTCGAGCTCGCCGATGGCCGCGTGGTCTACACGCTGCAGGTCGGCGAGAAAGCGACGCTGCCCGCCACGATCACAGCACTCGGTGAGGCGGGCCATGCCTCCGTGCCGACGGCGGGTCGCAACGCGGTGCCGCTGCTTGCCACGCTAATCCAGCGTCTCGCTGCCCACCAGACACGCAAGCGGCTCGTGCCGGCGATCCGAGAAATGATTGCCTCGCTCGGCATCGATCCCGATCAGGATCTCGATGTTGTCGCGGCGCAGGTGGGTGGGCTGCACCCGATGTTTGGCGCCGAGGTCGATGCGCTTCTGGGTATCACGATTGCACCGACGCTCTTGACCGGCTCAAGCGCTCGTAACGTCTTGCCAGGTCGCGCCTCGGTCGGCGTCGATTGTCGCATCCTGCCGGGTGATACCGAAGCCGATTTGGAGCGCGAGCTACGCGAGGCGCTCGGCACCGACATTCCGTACGAGATCGTCTACGACCAGCAGATCAATGGCGGCACCGAGTCCGCCCTTGGCACACCGCTGCACGAGGCGATCAGCGCGGCGCTTGAGGCTCACGATCCGGGCGCGATTATCGTGCCGAGCCTCTCGACAGGGTTTACGGATGCGGCCTACGTTCGTCAGGCCTTCGGCGCGATCGCCTATGGCTTCTGGCCGCTCACCTATACGCCGATCGATGTTTACGAGGGCGGCATGCATAACAAGGACGAGCGCATCCACCGTGACGACCTCGGCGTTGCGACCGAGCTGCAGATCGACATCGTTCGACGCCTGCTCGGCTAGCGCTTTTCGGCTGCACGCAGTCCGGTCAAGGACCAGATGCCGAGCACGATGCCACCGATCAGAACCACGAGCCAGGCCGTCACGATCGGGCCCGTCGTACCGGCCATCAGCGCCCTGCCCCCCTCGAGGAGGAACGTAACGGGATTGACGTCGGCGACGTGACGAATCCAGCCGCTGAGTAGCTCGATTGGGACGTAGACGGGTGCGAGGAAGAGCAGGATGAAGAAGGGAATCTGCATCAGCGGCGTGACGCTGAGGGTCTGGAAGCGGAAGGCGATGCCGAGCGCCCAGAGCGAACCGAGGATGTTCGACGTGAGTGCGAGCAAGAAGAGCAACGCAATCTGGCCGGGCGAGCCGAGGATATTGATGCCGCTTACGAGTGCGACGATCGTGACGAAGATGATCGTGACGGCCGAGCGCACGAGCGCGGCCAGGCCATAGCCACACATGATCGCGCTGCGACGGGGCGTTGCGATCATCAGTCGACGGGCGAAGCCGTTCTCGAAATCGCGTGCCACGGCGAAGCCGATGAAGATGCCGCCAAACATTGACGATTGGAACAACACGAAGACGTACTGAAACGTCGTGTAGCCCGGTGCGTAGTTAAAGCCTGGGATCCGGTTGAGGTCGGACAGGCCACCGGCGAAGGCCGCAAAGAAGAGCATCGGAAAGAGCAGGCTGGGCAAGACGAGTGCGGGGTTCTTGAAGAACGATGACGATTGGCGCACGGCAATGCCTTGGGCGGCCGTCCACCAGTGTTGGAAGCCAGTCATGTGCGTTGCAGCCTTCCTCGCAGGGCGGCTGCGGAGCCGATGATGCCCAGCACGGCAATCGCGAAGGCGACCAGGAAGCCGGCGAGAATTGCTGGTCCATCCCAGCCGGTGATGATCAGGCTGCGCACTGCGTCGACGAGGTATGTGATTGGATTGCCGGTTGCGACCCAGCGAAACCACGTGATCGGGATCAGGTCGAGGGGGAGGTTGATCGTGCTCAGAAAGAGCAGCACGAAGAGCAAGGGGAAGAGGCCCTGCACGGCTTCGCCATTACCGCTTCGGAGTGCGGCGGCAATCCCAATTGCGCCGAAGCCAACTGCCATCAGGATCACGAGCAGGTAGATCACGACCACGCCGGCGACTCCCGACGCAATCGTGGCGCCGCCGATAAATCCGGCCGCGAGGTAGCACGTGGCTTGAAAGACACCGAGGGTGATCGCCCCGCCGAGCTGGCCAAGCACCAGAGCCGCGCCGCTCATCGGTGTCAACGAGAGTCGGCTCAGAAAACCCGTTTCAATGTCGGTCGCAAGGTCCGTGCCGGCACCGCCCGTTGCGAAGATCGCGCCCTGCATAAACGTTACGGCCAGTGCGAAGTCGAAGTATGAGACGTTCGGAAAACCGGGTAGGTCCTCTGCCGCCTGCAGGCCTCCGGCCGAGACGAACAGCAGCATGATCGGGAAGATGATCGCCGGAATGATCGCGGCTGGTTGGCGGAATGTCCGGCGCACGCTGCGCTCGGAGATCACGAGCACCTGGGTGGCGAGTACGGCGCTCACGCGGAGGGCGTCTCGTCCTCATCGTTGTCGCCCGACCCCTCGAGCGAGCGGCCCGTCTTCTCGAGAAAGACGTCGTCGAGGGTCGGCTCGCGAAGTCGCAACTGATGCACGACGATGCCTTGCGCGTCGAGCGCGCGCACGATCGCCGCGACATCGCCGACGCCTTCGTTGAGGCGAATAGAGGCGCTCGTGCCACGGGTCACCATTGGCTCACCGAACGGCGCGAGTGCACGCTCGAGGTCGGCGAGACGCGCGGCGTCGTGCGGCTCAATCTCGACGCTTGACCGACCGACTTCGGCCTTCAATTCGTCAGGTGTGCCTTCGACGACGATCTTGCCGTGGTCGATGATGCCGACACGATTGGCAAGTGCGTCTGCCTCTTCGAGGTACTGCGTGGTCAGAAAAACCGTCACGCCGTCTTCGCGGCTGAGGCGTGCCACTTCGTCCCAGAGTGCCGAGCGACTCTGGGGGTCGAGGCCCGTCGTGGGCTCATCGAGAAACAGCACGCGGGGGCGATGCAACAGGGCGAGCGCGAGGTCGAGTCGGCGCTTCATGCCGCCGGAGTAGCCGCCGACTTTGCGATCGGCAGCGTCGGTCAGACCGACGCGTTCGAGCAGATCGTTGCCGCGTTGCTTCAGGTCGGCGCCCTTCATGCCATGCAGCGAGCCTTGCAGCTTGATGTGCTCGCGGCCCGTCAGGAAGCGATCGAGGGCGGCCTCTTGCAGCGCAGCGCCGATCGAGGCGCGCACCTGTGGGCCCTGTTTGACGATGTCGAAACCAGCCACCGTGGCTGTCCCCGATGTTGGTGGCAGCAGCGTCGTCAGCATCAGCACCGTCGTCGATTTGCCGGCACCGTTCGGGCCAAGAAACCCGTAGATCTCGCCTTCGGCAACGGTGAGGTCTATGCCGTCGACGGCACGCGGCCCTTTTTTAAACTCGCGCACGAGTCCGCGTACTTCGATTGCACCCATGGGTGGCAGTCTACGACGCTACTCCCTGCTCGGCACGGCACCAGAGGACGTCCGATAGTGTGCGGGATGTGACGTTGGCCCCAATCGCAATCTTGCAGGTCGCCAATGGGCTGGGCTGGGCCGTCTTGGGCGCTGCCAATCTGATCGTCTTGTACGCGACGGATGGCGTGCCGCTGTTCGGTTGGGTGACCTCGCTTGTCATTGCGGTTGGTGTCGCGATCGCCTTGAGCATTACGTCTGCCCTTGCAGTTCGCTCGTCGCTCGCGCATGCGGAGCCTGCGGTTGGCGTGCCACTTGCGGCGCCGAGCGAGGCCGTCGGTCGCTGCATTGGTCCAGTCGCACTTGCGGCGCTGATTCTGCTGGTGCTCGCGTTGATCCCGGCTGCCTTGGAGTACCGCGGCCTGGCAGCAGCAATGTTCTTTGCGATCGGTCTTGCGTACCTCCCGCTGGCTGCCTGGGTCCGGCGGTTCGAAGAGGCCAACGGTGTGATCGTCACGCAGCCGGTCAATCGCTACGGCCTGCGTACGGGCGCGATTCGCACGCTGCGTCTGCCGCGCTAGTCGTTCGACTAAAGAGCCAGCGGGGCGGACATGACAACCGCGCGGATGTGGTGTCCGCCCGCTGGGAGCGAAATCAACTGCGCAGCGACATGGGGGGGGCGGACACCACATCC
>CAXNNM010000104.1:0-4467 GCA_964203735.1 Gaiellales bacterium
ACCTGGTCATCGCTGAGGCGTACTGGGCGACCACCGGTGCCGAAGACGACACCCGCGACGGCGGCCATGAAGAGGATCACGGAGACGACCTCGAAGGCGAGCAGATAGTCGGTGACGAGCGCTTCGCCGATCGCCGCTGGACTGCCGTAGTTCGCGTCGACTGTGGCGACAGTGCCGAGGCTCGCGCCCATCACGACGACCACGATCTCGACGGCGATTAAGAGGGCAGCAAAGACGGAAAGCGCCACGAGCCACGGCTTACGAACGCCGGGCCCAATCTCGCCGCGTGGACCCACGTAGGCGATCACGAACAGGAACATCACCATCACGGCACCGGCGTAGACAATGATCTGCGCAGCCGCAACGAACTGGGCCTCAAGCAGGAGCATCAAGGCTGCCAGCGAGGCGAGGTTCCCGAGCAGCGCGAGCGCCGAGACGAACGGGTTCTTCTGAGCCACGACGGCGATCGCCGAGGCAATCGCACAGACGGAGGCGATGAAGAAGACAACAATGTCCACTACTCAGCGCCTTCCGGATTCGTGGCCGTCGTGATGTCGTACATGCCGAGCACGCGCTCCATCTCTTGCGAGGGCACGTCGTACGGATCGACGGCCTGCGAGGGGGTGCGGAGTGCGGGCTTCTCGAGCAGCATGCTCTTGGTGTAGACGAGTGCGTCGCGCGAGATTTCCGACAATTCGAAATCGTTGCCAAGGGTGATCGCATCGAACGGGCAGGCCAGCTCGCAGTAGCCGCAGAAGATGCAGCGCGCCATGTTGATCTCGTAGATGCGGGCATGGCGTTCGCCGGCGGAGACGCGATTGTCAGGCGTGTTCTCGGCTGGCACGACGCGGATGCAGTCGGACGGGCAGGCGGCGGCGCAGAGCGAGCAGCCGACGCACTTTTCGAGCCCATTCTCGTGCCGGTGCAACTGATGGCGGCCACGGAAACGCGGATAGACCGGGCGCTTGTACTCGGGGTACTGCTGCGTAATCGGCTTCTGGAAGAGATGCCGGAATGTTGTGGAAAAACCCTTTACCTGGTTAAGCATCGTCAGCCTCCTAGAGGTACACGACTGCGACGGCGGTCAGCAGCAGGTTGAGGGTGGCTACGGGCAGGAGCACTTTCCAGCCGATTTTCATCAGCTGATCGAATCGCACACGTGGCAGCGTGGCACGAATCCAGATCAGCACGAACAGGAAGGCGCCAATTTTGAGCAGCATCCAGATTGGTCCCGGCAAGAACGGGCCACTGGGGCCACCGAGGAAGAGCACGGCACCGAGCGCCGACAGGGTGATGGCGTTGATGAACTCGGCGGCGGCAAACATCGCGTACCGCATGCCGCCGTACTCCGTGTGATACCCGGCAACGACTTCGCCGTCGGCCTCGGTCAGGTCGAACGGCGGGCGGTTCGACTCGGCCACGGCTGCTACGAAGAAGACGAGGAAGCCGAGGAACTGCGGGATGACGTACCAGAGGTGCTCTTGCGCATTCGAGATATTGATGAACGAGAGCGATCCCGCCTGGATGATCACGCCGATCACGGCGAGCGTGAAGGCCACCTCGTACGAGACGAGCTGTGCAATCGCGCGCATGCCACCGAGTAGGGCGTACTTCGAGCTCGATGCCCAGCCGCCGATCATCAATCCGTAGAAGCCGAGCGAGCCAATTGCGGCGACGACGAGCAGCGATACGCTCGTGTCAGCGATGTAGAGGTGGATCGTCCAGTCCGTGCCGGGGATCGTCGCGACGTTACCAAACGGCATCAGACCGAAGGCGCCAATTGCGCAGGTCATCGCAATAAATGGCGCTGCGATGTACAGCTTGCGGTGCGCCATCTCGGGGATCATGTTTTCCTTTTGCAGCATCTTGCCGAGGTCGGCGATCGGCTGCATCAGACCGTACGGACCCACGCGGTTCGGGCCATAACGCGCCTGGAAGCGCCCGATCAACTTGCGCTCAACCCACGTCATGTAGGCGAAGAAGCCCATCAGGACGCTGGCCAAGACCACCGACTTGATGATCGTGAGGATGACGCCGTCGACCATCGGTTCTACTGCGCTCCCACGACGGCGGTGGAGCCGGTGCCTGCCGCACCACGCCAATTGATGCGGACCGAGCCGGGCAAGAGGCGCCGCGAGATCCGAGCGGTGCCGACGTGCTCACCCACGGCATGGCGCACGGCCACGTCGTCGCCGCGCTTGATGCCAAGGCGTTCGGCGTCGGCGTGGGCGACCACGACGATCGGGGCACGCTGGTGCGCGAGGGAGGCAGTGCGCTCGACGGAGGCGCCACTAAACAGTGGTCGCGGCGCGATCAGGCGGAAGGCACCATCGGCCGGAGCCGCTGCGGGTGGGGTGACGGTGACGCCAGCGGTCGGTGCCGTCGCAGTGGGGCGCGTGATGTTGAGTGGGGCGCGATCGCCGAGCTCGCCCCAGGCGAGGCCGGCGAAGGCCGGATTGTCGGCGGCCAGGGCGTTGAATGCCTTGGCGGACATCGCGTGTGTCGAGATCTCGAGGAAGCCAGCAAGACGACTCGTCCACTCGATTAGCGGCACGCCACTGACGGGTGCGAGCGACGGGCGGACGCGCTGCACGCGACCCTCAAGGTTGATGACCGAGCCATCGCGCTCGTGCTCGACATCGAGCGGCAGCACGATCTGCGACTGCGAGGTGACGCCGTTGGTGAAGGCAGCGACGGAGACGACGACCTCTGTCTGCGCGAGCGCCATCTGCCAACGCTCGCCATCGGTGCTCTCGACGACGGGGTCGCAGCCAACCAGCACGATTGCCTGGACGTCGCCTGCTTCGAGGGCGGGCAGGATCTCGTCCCAACCGCCAACAAGGCCGATGGCTCGTTCGCCGCGCTCGTTGGCCCCAACCGGCAACGGCAAGACGCCACCGTCGGTCTGGTCGAGCCCAAGGGCCCAGGCGAGTGCTTCGATTTCGGTTGCTGCAACGTGGTCGGTGACGACCAGCACCGGGCGCGCTGCGGCCACGAGCGTGCCAGCCAGTTCGCGAACCTGGGCAACGTCGGCACCAGCGTCGGCGGCGAGCGCCTCGACCGTACCGACCGTCTTGGCATCGCTGCGCACGTTCGCGCCGCCCGCCTCGACGACAGCGGCGGTGAGTGCTGCGAGCATGGCCGAGCCAGCGGCTGGCAGCGTGCGGAGGAATTGCTGAGCGTCGGGCTCGAGCGCAGTGCCACCCGGGCCGACGATCGTCAGGCGAGCGCCGCTACGGCGCGCCTTGCGGATGCGTAGGTCGATCGTGCCAGCGCGGTCTGTCGGCTCCTGGTCGCCGATGACAACGACGGCGTCGGCCAGATCGATCGCGGCGAGCGGTGCGGCGTAGGCGTCGAGTCGATCCCAATCCGCGGCAGCGGCAATCGGCGCCGAGGCCGTGCGCGCGGCAAGCGAATCGGCGATCGCCTTCCAGGCCAGCGCCTCCTCGTTGGTGAGTGCCCCACCCGTAACGATCGCGACGCCACCAGCACCGTCGACAGACGAGAAGTGGCGAAGGCGCTGGGCCATCGTGCGCAGGACGTCGTCCCACTCGCCGGGCTCGAGACCGGTCAAGGCGCGGACCAGCGGTGTCGAAATGCGCTCGTCACGCGGCTCGTAGCGCGCGAAGCGGCCCTTGTCGCAGAGCCAGCCCTCATCGACATCGGGGTGATTGCGCGAGAGGATTCGCTCGACTTTGCCTTCACGCAGCGTCGACCAGGTGTTGCAGCCCGTCGCGCAGCCGGTGCAGACCGTCGGCACGTTGACGATCTCCCACGGGCGCGCCTTAAAGCGGTAGGCCGTCGGCAACAGTGCGCCGACTGGGCAGAGCTCGGTGACGTTGCCCGAGAAGGCGTTGCTGTACGGCTGCTCGTTGAACGTCGCGATGACGCTCTGAGCGCCACGCTCGCGCGCGACGAGTTCGCCGTCCTCGGCGACATCGCCAGAGAAGCGGGTGCAGCGATAACAGAGGATGCAGCGCTCGCGGTCGAGCACGATCGATGGCGAAATCGGCAGCGGCTTCTCGTACGTACGCTTCGGCAGCGTCATGCGCGAATTGCCAGGGCCGTAGCGGAACGTCAAGTCCTGCAGCGGGCACTCGCCACCCTTGTCGCAGACGGGGCAGTCGAGCGGGTGATTGAGCAGGATGAACTCGAGGACACCGTCCTGAGCCTCCTTCGCCTGGGCCGAGGTCTCGGCGGTCTTGACGACCATGCCGTCGTTGCACGTCATCGTGCAGGCAGCCTGCAACTTCGGTGCACCCTCGATCTCGACGAGACACATGCGGCAGGCACCAATCGGCGGTCCGAGCCGCGGCTCGTAACAGAAGACGGGGATCTCGACGCCCGCGTGCTCGGCGGCGGCGACGACCAGCGACGTGCCCTTCGGCACCGTGATCTCACGACCGTCGACGTGCAGGGTGACGGTGTCGACGGTCTGCTCAGTCGTGCTCATCAGATGCTCACGAG
>CAXNNM010000105.1:0-4426 GCA_964203735.1 Gaiellales bacterium
GCGTTTTGGTCTTGAAAAGCCGTTTGGCATGCCGCTTAGAACCACCAAGTACAGATGGTTTTGAGATCCTTTTGCGTGGAACTTGATCAACCGGAAGAAGGGGTCAGACGCGTTTGACGCATGCTGCGCTTGCATCAAACGCGTCTGACCCTGGGTTTGCTTCGTTGTTGCGCTGTGTTGATCCGGCGAATGAAAAGGTTTTGCTTCGTTGTTGCGCTGTGTTGATCCGGCGAAAGAAAAGGGTTTGCTTCGTTGTTGCGCTGTGTTGATCCGGCGAAAGAAAAGGTTTTGCTTCGTTGTTGCGCTGTGTTGATCTGCCGGAAGAAGGGGTCAGACCTGTTTGATGCACGCTGCGCATGCGCCAAACAGGTCTGACCCTGGTAACGCACCCCACCCGTCTAGGTGATACCTTTCGACCTGACCCAATTGGCGGCTGCTGCACATTCTCGTGTGGGGCTGCGATTAGGGCGACTGAACCGAAGGAGGCCACATGGGCCTAACAAGTGAACAGAAACTCGAGATCATCGGCGTACACGGCCGGGTTCCCAACGACACCGGCTCGACCGAGGTCCAGGTAGCCATGCTGACGCAGCGCATCAACGAGCTAACCGAACACCTCCGGATTCATAAGCACGACCATCACTCGCGTCGTGGTCTGCTCAAGATGGTGGGTCGCCGTCGGCGCCTGCTGCAGTACCTCCAGCGTGAGGACATTGAGCGATATCGCGCACTGGTGAAGGAACTCGGTCTACGCCGCTAACGGCGTACCGAGCATTCGCGGATGGCGATACGCGGGACGCGTAGTCGCTGGCAGCAGAAGGAAAGGTCATAGATGAGTGACATCTTTGGAATTGAAACGGCAGTTGAGGTTGAGGCAGGCGAGATTACGATCCGCTTCGCAACCGGTCAGCTAGCCAAGCAGGCAGACGGCGCAGTCGTCGTGTCTAGCGGAGACACCGTGGTGCTCTCCACCGTCGTCGGAGCACAGGACGCCCGCCCAGGTGCGGACTTCTTTCCGCTTACCGTCGACGTCGAGGAGAAGGCATACGCCGGGGGCAAGATCCCTGGAGGCTTTTTCAAGCGCGAGGGCAAGGCCACCGAGAAGGCCACGCTTAACGCTCGCATGATCGACCGCCCGATCCGACCGCTCTTCCCCAAGGGCTTCCGGAACGAAGTGCAGGTCATCGGCACCGTGCTCAGCGTCGACAAGATTACGTCGCACGACATTCTCGCCATGAACGGCGCCAGCGCCGCTCTGATGATTTCGCCACTGCCGTTTGACGGCCCAGTGGGCGCAGTCCGCGTTGGACTGATTGACGGCGAGCTTCGCGTCAATCCGTCGATGCCGGAGATGCTCGAGAGCGATCTCGACCTGATCGTCTGCGGCACGCCTGACGCCATCACGATGGTCGAGGCCGGCGCCAACAACGTTCCGGAAGACCGCATGGTTGAGGCACTAGAGCTCGCACACAGCGTCGTCAAGACGGTCTGTGCCGCTCAGATCGACCTGCAGAGCAAGGTCGGCAAGCCGAAGTGGTACAGCACGTCCGTTGACGCCGAGCTGGACGCCAAGCATGGCGGCCTGTTCGATCGTCTGATCTCGGAGCACGGCATTGCTGGCGTGGACAAGGCACAGGCTGAGGCCTTCGCTGCCGAGTGCCCGCCGGTTACCGCCGACGCCACCGAGGACGTGATGGTTCGTCGCACGCAGGTCAAGTTTGCGCTCGGCTTCATTGCCGATCGTCGACGCGCCGCGGCCGTCAAGGGCCCTGTGCACGATCAGTTCGGCGACGCCATCAAGGCGCTGTCGGATGCCGAGCAGGATTCGAAAGAGCTCAAGAGCGCCAAGCGTTCGGCTCTGATCGAGCGCATCGTCAGCGAGATCAAGCTGCCGTTCCCATCCGGCTCGGACCACGGTCTCGATTCCGCTACGACCGGTGCCGTCAAGGCCGCCATCGATAGCGTCTACAAGCAGATCGTCCGCACCAAGATCGCCGTCGACAAGCGTCGGCCCGATGGTCGTGGTGAGAACGAGATTCGCCCGATCTCCGTCAGCGTCGGCACGGTGCCGCGCACCCACGGCTCGGCAATCTTCACGCGCGGGCAGACCCAGGCACTCACGCTGGTCACGCTTGGCACGATGAAGGAAGAGCAGCGGATCGACGATCTCTCGCTCGAGAACACCAAGCGCTACATCCATCACTACAACTTCCCGCCATTCAGCGTGGGCGAGACCGGCTTCATGCGCGGCCCGAAGCGTCGTGACATTGGTCACGGTGCCCTGGCCGAGCGCGCCCTCGTCACCGTCGTACCCCCGGCGGACGAGTTTGCGTACACGATCCGTGCCGTCTCGGAGATTCTCGAGTCGAACGGTTCGTCGTCGATGGCATCGGTCTGTGGTTCGACCTTGGCCTTGATGGACGCCGGTGTGCCGATCAAGGCTCCCGTCGCAGGTATTGCGATGGGCCTGATCAAGGAGGGCGATAGTCTCGTCATCCTGACCGACATCCAGGGCGCCGAGGATCATCTCGGTGACATGGACTTCAAGGTCGCAGGCACCGCCGAAGGTATCACCGCACTGCAGATGGACATCAAGATCACGGGCGTCACGCGTGAGCTGCTGAAGGACGCGCTGTCGCGCGCCAAGGACGCTCGCGTGTCGATTCTCGGCATCATGAATGCCGCCATCTCGGAGCCCCGCACGTCGCTGTCGGAGCACGCACCACAGGTGCTGCAGACGACGATCCTCCCCGAGCAGATCGGTCTTCTGATCGGCAAGGGCGGCGAGACGATTCGTGGTCTCCAGGAAGAGTTCGGCGTCCAGATCGACGTGGAAGAGGACGGCAACGTCCGCATCTACGGCGTCGGTCCGGAGGCTGGTGCAGCCAAGGATCAGATCGAGCAGATGATGCGCCCGGTCCAGGTCGGCGACCAGTTCACCGAGCGGAAGGTCGTCAAGACCGCCGACTTCGGTGCGTTCATCGAGCTCCGCAAGGGCACTGATGGCCTGCTGCACGTGTCGCGCATTGCGCCCGGCACGCGCATCTCGTCGGCCGATCAGGTGCTCGATCGCGGCGATATCGTCAACGTCGAAGTGACCGAGGTCGATACCGACCGTGGCCGCATCGGCCTGAAGCTCGTCGCCAAGATCGAAGACGGCGTCGAGATCTCTCCCGAGACGATCGGCGAGCGATATCAAGAGAAGTACCCCAACGGTGGCCCTGAGTCCAGTGGCGACCGTGGTGGGGATCGCGGAGATCGTGGCGGACGCCGCGGTCGCCGGTCGGAGTAACGGGACCACTATGCGTCCCGGCGTCGAGGTGACGGAACTCGCGAGCGGCCTTCGGGTCGCGAGCGAGTTCCGCCCCGACGTGCACGGCGTAGCCTTTGGCACGTGGATTCGTGTCGGTTCGCGCGATGAGGCCGAGCCAGTTGCCGGCGTCTCTCACCTGATCGAGCATCTGCTGTTTCGTGGCACCGAGCGTCATGACGCGCTCTCGATTGCCGAGTCGTTCGATCGTTTCGGCGCCGAGCTGCAGGCCTCAACGTCGCGCGAAGAAACCGACATCTATGCCCGCGTGTTGGGTGAGCATTTGCCGGACGCGATCGACATCGTCGGGTCGATGGTTGCCAAGCCCGAGTTCAACGACATTCAGCCCGAGCGCGAGGTCGTGCTGGAAGAATTGGCCCTCTACGAGGACACGCCAGACGATCTTGTACATGATCTGCTTGGGAGCCAACTCTTCCCAGACCAGGCAGTTGGTCGCCCGATCGCCGGTTTCGTTCGAACCGTTGATGGGTTGGATGAGGGCACAATTCGCGACCATCACGCGGCGCATTACAACGCCAACCAGATTGTGTTTGCGGCTGCCGGAGCCATCGAGCATGCCGAACTTCTAGCTCTTGTGGAGGCGTCGTTCGACGGGCTGCAGACAGGTGTCGTCAGCGAGCGCACCGATGCGGTCGCGTCCCCGGGTGGAGAAAACTTCCTCGAGCGTGATACCGAACAGACGCACATCGCAATCGGTGGCGTTGGTATTGGGCGTCAGGACGAGCGCCGGTTTGCGATGGCCGTGCTCGATCAGATTCTCGGCGGTGGGGCTTCGTCTCGGCTGTGGCAAGAGATTCGCGAGCAGCGCGGGCTGGTCTACAGCGTCTATTCGTACGTGACCTACCTCGAGGAGACAGGACAGATTGGTCTGGCCCTCGGGACCCGTACGGAGAACCTCAGCGAGGCTCTGGAAGTCGCTGGCGCCGAGATCGGCGCACTTGCGGCGGGGCGGTTCCGTTCGGGTGAGGTCGTGCGTGCCAAAGAGAACCTCAAGGCGCGCCTCCTTCTGAACATGGATTCGACTGCGGCTCGGATGAGTCGGCTCGGTCGCAGTCTCGTTTCGAATGTCCCCCTGATGACCGACACCGAGGTCGC
>CAXNNM010000106.1:0-4383 GCA_964203735.1 Gaiellales bacterium
GCGTCGGTCTGGAAGGCGCGCTTGTACAGCTTCGGACTCGACCAGATCATCGGGATCCGAATCGTCTCTTCGTAGAAGTTGAAGCTCTTCTGGATCATGTTGCCGTGGGTGAGCCCCATCTCGCCGTGGTCGGACGTACGGATGATCACGGTGTTGTCAAACAGGCTCTCGCCAAACTTCGTTTTATTGTTGGGCCTCTGCTTTGCTCCCTTGAGCGCAGCGATCACGTTGACGAGGTACTCGTCGGACCACTTGATCAGATTGCCGTAGAAGTTGAGGTAGTCGAGCTTCTTCTGGCGCGTATTGATCGGCCCCAGCGCCATCGAGAGCTTCTGAAAGAAGGCCTGCGCGTTGGGTTTCGTCGACAGATCCTCATCGTTGGTGACCGGTATCCGCATGTCGCCTTCGAGCCACACGTCGCTGTAGCCAGCCTTCGTGAAGTTATTCGGATAGGCCAGCACGTCGTGCGGATTGACGAGCGAGATGATCAGGAAGAACTTTTGATCTTTTGCCGCATCGGATCTGATGAACTGCAGGATGCCTTCGTTACCGTCCGTGTAGTCATCGGTCTCCGCACCCATGTAGCGCGCGTCGTTCTGTGCTTGTCCGCCACCCATCTCGGGGATGCTCTGGTCGGCGCCCGCGTCGTCGGGGTTCCACCGCTGCCAGCCGTAGGCCTGCAGGTCGGCAGGCGTCCAATGACCAACGGTCGGGTTGTACTTACTGATGTGCCACTTGCCCTTGTAGATAACCTGATAGCCGGCCGCCGACATGACGGTGGCGATGTTGGTGAGGTTCGTCGAGAGCGGGATCTGTGTTGGGTACTTCTCAACCGGCATGCCCTCTTCGAGCGTGGCCGTGACGTTGTGCTGCGCCGGAAAGAGTCCGGTCATCAGGGTGGCGCGGGCGGGCGAGCACATGCACGAGTTCGTGAACGCGTTGTTAAACGTGATGCCGTTCTTCTGGAGCGACGTGAAGCCCGGCAGATTCTTCTGAGCCCAACCGATCGGGAAGTGCTGCATCGCACGCTCCTGGTCGGTGATGAACATCACGACGTTCATCCCGTTGAGGTTGCGCGCTGCCTTGGTTTCGGCCCCAGCAACGCCCGGTAGGCCAACGAGGCCACCGAGGCCAAGGGCGCCAGCGGCTGCTGCGGTGCGGGCGAGGAAGCTCTGTCGGTTGATGCCGGGAGCTTCGTCGAGATCAGTGTGTTCGGTCATGCGATCCAAGATACCAGCGCGCCACACTCGACATCAAGCCCCCGGTACGCCGATGTAAGGGCGCCCACGTGGGGCGACTAGAAGAGCTGGTTCTCGCCGTCGAAGAGGTTCGAGACGGAGCCCTCGCGGAACACCTCTTCGATCGTCTGCGCCAAGATCGCGTCGACGGGGAGCACGCGGATGCGGCTATCGACGGCGCGCGGATCGATCGGCACGGTGTCGCAGACGACAACTTCGTGGAGGACGGAGTCCTTGATGCGCTGGAGCGCTGGCTCCGACAAGATCGCGTGAGTCGCACAGGCCACAACCTGCGTCGCGCCGGCCTGGTGGACGGCTTCGGCGCCCGCGCAGAGCGTGCCGGCGGTGTCGATGATGTCGTCGGAGATGATCGCCTTCTTGCCCGCGACGTCGCCGATGATGGCGGCGACGCGTGCCTTGCCATGTTCGGGTCGCAGCTTGGCGATGATCGCGACGTCGGCGTCGAGCATTTCGGCGAAGCGGGTCGCCAGCTTGGCGCGACCAGCATCGGCCGAGACGACGACCGTGCCCTCGCCGTAGAGGCCCATGTCGCGGAAGTGGCGCGCAAACATCGGCAGCGCAGTCATGTGGTCGACGGGGCCGTCGAAGAAGCCCTGCACCTGGCCCGCGTGAAGGTCCATCGTCAAGACGCGATCGATGCCGGACGCGCGCAGCAGCGTGGCGACGAGGCGGGCGGTGATCGGCTCGCGCGGTGCGGACTTCTTGTCTTGGCGCGCGTAGGGGTACCAAGGAATGACTGCCGTGACACGCTTGGCCGAGCCGAGGATGGCCGCGTCGGCCATGATCATCAGTTCCATCAGGTTGCGATTGACGGGGTTGACGCAGCTCTGGACGAGAAAGACGTCGGCGCCGCGAACAGACTCTTCGAAGCGCGCGTAGATCTCGCCGTTGGCAAACGTCTTCAGCGTCGTCTGGCCGAGGCCAACCCCAAGTCGCTCAGAGATGCGCTGTGCGAGATCTTGATTCGAGCGGCCCGAAAAGATCATCAGGCGCTTGTTGGGGGAATGCTCGAATGACGACAACGGTGTCGTCGCTTCGGTCGGTACCTCGAACAATTTGGAATCAGACATCGTGCTTCCTGTTCGCGTAGTGCTCTTTGATGACCTGACGTGCTCGGGCGATGCCGAGCGCGCCTGCCGGTACATCATCGGTGATGATGGACCCGGCACCGGTCAGTGCATCGTCGCCGAGCTCGACGGGGGCCACGAAAACCGTGTCCGAACCAGTTCGAACGCGGTCGCCAATCGTGGTGTGATGCTTGTCTTTACCGTCGTAGTTGGCGGTGATATTGCCGGCGCCAATGTTCGAATCCTCGCCGACGGTGGCGTCGCCCACGTAGGAGAGGTGGGGGATCTTGCTGCGCGCACCGAGCGTCGTGTTCTTCGTTTCGGCGAAGGCGCCGACGCGTGCGTCGGCATGGAGATGGGTCCCTGCCCGCAGGTGTGCGAAGGGCCCGGCCTGTGCGCCGGAGTCGAGCACCGCGTCGGTCAGGACGCTGTGCGGACCGGCCTCGGCACCCGCGGCGAGACTCGTTGTGCCCCGAAGGATCGTGAAGGGGTGGACGACGCAGTCGGGGGCCAGCGTGACGGTCGCGTCGATGTAGGTCGTGGCCGGGTCGACGATGCCCACACCGGCCAGGAGATGCTGCTCGACGATGCGGGTGCGCAAGAGTTCGGCGGCCTCGGCCAGCTCGACGCGCGTATTGACGCCGAGCAGCAGCGACGCATCGGCGACCTCAGCGGCGCGTACCGCGAGCCCGGCGGCGGCAATCGCAGGCACCACGTCGGGCAGGTAGTACTCGCCTTGCGCGTTGTCGTTCGTCAGCCCGGCGAGCGCGGGGCGGAGGGCATCAGCGTCAAACACGTAGAGACCGGCGTTGACCTCGGTCACCTCGAGCTCGGCAGCGGTTGCATCCTTGGCCTCGACGATACGAATGCCGGCGTCGGAGCGCAGCACGCGGCCGTATCCACCCGGCTCGGCGACGCGGAAGGTCGCGGCGGTACCAGCCGCGCCACTCTCTGCATGGGCGGCGAGCAGGTCGTTGAGCAGTTCCGCCGTCAGCAGCGGCGTGTCGCCCGAGACGATCAGCACATCGCCGGCAAACCCTTCGAGGGCTGGCACGGCGCAGCGCACAGCGTCGCCCGTGCCGAGTTGGTCGGGCTGGACCACGATCGCGGCGTCACCAACCACAGCGGCAACCGCGTCGGCCTCGGTCGGCGGAACGACGACGACGATCCGGTCCGCACCCGCCTCACGGACGGCGGCGAGCACCCAGCCAAGCAGCGGGCGACCCCAGATCGGATGCAGCACCTTTGGCAAAGCAGAGCGCATGCGCGTGCCCTTGCCACCGGCCATCACGATGCAGGCAAGAGGACGAGCAGGGGTGGCAGTAGGGCGCGACATCCGGCCTACCCGACTTTAGTCCGTCAATCGGCAGACGTGCTGTTGGCTGCGACGATGGCGGCTTTGAGGTCCGCGGTCGAGAGGAACGTCAGGCCGAGCGTCGCGTCGTGACGAAAGCGGATTACGCCCTCCCCGTCGATCACGAAGGTCGTGCGCTTCGTCCCGATGATCGGCGCCTTGGCACCGTAAAGCGCGGCCACGCTGCGGTCGGGGTCGGCGAGCAGCGGGATCGTCAACCCGTACTTGGCGGTGAAGGACTCCTTCGAGGCAAGATTCTTGCCCGAGATGCCCACAATCGTCGCGTCGAGGTCGGCGAATTCGGCCCACTCGTCGCGATACGTGCACAACTGCTTGGTACAGACCTTCGTGTCGTCACCGGGATAGAACACCAGCGCGACAGTCTTCCCACGATGCTCGGCAAGACGAAACGTGCCGTTCGTAGCTGCAAGTGCGAAGTCGGGAGCGGTGTCGCCGACAGTGGGGCTGGCCATGGAAAACCTCCGGAGGGGTGCGCTTTGATCTTCGCACGCTTTGTGATCTTGGCTCCCCTGATTGTCCAGATCGGGCCTGACCCCTTCTGGACATTGAGTGGGGTCAGACCGCTTCGGGGATGCGCTTCGGGGGCAGACCCCTTGGGCGGAGTGGGGTCAGACCCCTCCCGCGCATGCGATGCATGCGCTTCAGGGTCAGACCCCTTAGACAGGGTTGTTGGGGGGTTGGG
>CAXNNM010000107.1:0-4308 GCA_964203735.1 Gaiellales bacterium
CTGTTGGTCATACCCAAAGCATCAACAGCCTGAATTGCCCTAAATCGCTGCACCAGAGCGGTGTTGCTCGAGTTATCCCCGTCATCCCCAGCCCCTATGGTTATGACGATAGAGAAAAGGTTCTTACAACCATTACCATCGGGAAAGTCGCTGTATGAAGATTCGTTGCAACCGAGAGCACCTCGCTGATCGACTCGCCCAGGCTGCGCGAGCTGCTTCGACGCGCGCCAACCTTCAGAGCGCTTCGCATGTTCGACTGACAGCTACGAGTGGTGAGACACCCGTCGAGTTGGCAGCAACCGATCTTGAGATGACACTTCGTGTGCCGCTCGATGCTGATGTTGAGCAAGAGGGTTCGGTGCTGTTGCCAGCGAAGATCGCTCCCGAGTTGATTCGCGCGCTGACGGGCGAGACGGTGGAGTTGTCGGCAGGCGAAGATGGTTGCGTGTTGGTCACCGCAGGCTCGTCGTCGTACACGCTCTACGGACTGCCTGTCGATGAGTTTCCTCAGTTGCCAGAGATCGATCACGAGCATCTCTTCGAGACCGATTGCTCAACCTTCGCCGAAGTCGTAAGCCGCGTAAAGCGTGCTGCATCGCGCGACGAGAGCCGCCCCGTGTTGACAGGCGCTCTCGTCCGCTTCGAGCAGGATCGCCTGATCATGGCAGCGACCGATTCGTATCGCCTGGCTGTCGCAGAGGCACCACTCGCCAAGGCTCCACCCGAGGCGCTTGAGGCAATCATCCCGGTTAAGGCGATGGAAGAAGTCGTCCGGCTCGCCGGCTCCTCTTCGAGCCCACTCAGCGTGGCAATCGGTGAGGGTCTCGTGACGTTCGGCATCGATGGGCTGTGGCTCAGCGTCCGCCGCATTGAGGGGCAGTTCCCCAACTTCACTGCGCTGCGTCCCGAGGGCATCGAGCACTCGATCACGATCGCGAAGGATGAGCTCCTCGAGGTTGTCAAACGCGTCGGCATCGTGGTGCGCCAGAACACGCCCGTCCGCGCCGAGTTGT
Organism: Gaiellales bacterium; assembly: GCA_964203735.1. Taxonomy (GTDB): domain Bacteria; phylum Actinomycetota; class Thermoleophilia; order Gaiellales; family F1-60-MAGs149; genus F1-60-MAGs149. The sequence goes on from CAXNNM010000107.1 coordinate 1,014, forward strand.
CGACAGGCACGTTGAGTCTGTCCGCCCGCACCGCCGACGTCGCCGAGGGCGCCGAGTCGATTCCTGTTGCCTATGACGGGACGGAGACGATTGAGATTGGCTTCAACCACGAGTTTCTTCGTGACGGCATCGAGAGTGTGCCGGGCGATGAAGTGAAGCTCGGGCTGATCTCCTCGCTGCGCCCCGCGCTGCTCGAGAGTGTGGACGGCACGTTCTGGTACGTGATCATGCCGATCCGCATCTGAGTCGATGCGCGTCGACCTGCTTCGGGTAGCGGGCTTCCGTTGTCACTCCGAGGCAGAGCTACGGCCGGTTGCAGGTGTCACCGCGATCGTCGGGCCAAACGGCTCGGGCAAGACGTCGCTCCTCGAGGCTGTGCATCTCGCAGCCTGCGGAACGGGTCTGCGCTCGACGGCAGACGGGCGGATGATCCAGGACGGCGCCGACGAGCTTGGTGTGCGCTTGGAGGGAGACGCTGGTGGCGCCCCGACAACGGTGCGCCTGCGCCTGACGAAGGGCTCACGCACGATCGAGCTCGATGGCGCAGAGGTGGATGGGCGGACTCTGCGGGAGCGGTGGGCCGCTGTCACTTTTATTCCGGACGTGCTTGATTTGATTAAGCGCGGGCCAGCCGTCCGACGACTCGCCATGGACCGCGCAATCGAGAGTGCGTGGCCGCGCTTTGAAGAGCACGAGCGCGCATACCGCCAGACGATGGAGCAGCGCAACGCTGTGCTTCGCCGTGTGCGCCGCCGCGAAGGCAACGAAGACGAATTGGATCCGTGGGATTGGCAGCTGGCAGATACCGCGTCGCTGATCATCGAAGCGCGTGAGCGATTGATCGAGCGGCTGGCGCCGCTGTTCAGCGAGCGGGTAATCACACTCGGCTCACCCCACGCGGCCTCGCTGACCTATGCCCCCTCCGTCGTCGGTGAGTCCTCCGCCATCCTCGCGCTCTTGCAGGAACGCCGCCGCGAGGACATCGACCGACAGACAACGGGTATTGGCCCGCACCTCGACGATCTCGTCGTTGAATTAGACGGGCGCGATGCCCGCCGCAGCGCATCCCAAGGCGAGCAGCGCACGCTGGTGCTCGGGTTCCTCTTGGCCCAGGCAGCCCTGGTCGCGGAGACGCGTCAGGAGCAACCACTGCTCCTGCTCGACGACGTCTTGTCCGAACTCGATCGCGACCGCCGCATGCGTCTGATCGCCACTGCCCGGGAGCATGGGCAGGTGCTGCTGACCGCCACCGGAGCCGATGGCGTCGACGACTTGGCCGACGAGGTCCACGCACTGGCGATGCGGACATGAGCGAGCGCCGACGCGATCCGCAGGCGGCGATGAGGCTGCCCTCGCCGATCGGGGGCGACATCCGCGGCGCGGTGCCACCCGACCTCGGCCCGGTCCGGCGCATCCTTGGTGTCTGGAACGAGACGGTCGGGGCAGGCCTCGCACGCTTCGCCCAGCCCGCCAGGATCACCCGCGAGGGAGTTCTCATCGTCCACGCCGCCGACGCCAGCTGGGTGCATGCGATCACGCTCGAGCAGCGCACGATTCTCAAGAAGTTGAAGGAGCAGTTGGCGGGCGATGCGCCCACAGAGCTCCGCGTCGAAATTGGTCCGGTCGACACGCGGCTGCCGGAGCCGCCACCCGAGCCGACGCCGATCCAGCCGGCCGCCCAGAAGACGGCCGATGAGATGGTTGCCGGAGTCGACGATCCGCGCCTCAAAGCAGCACTGAGTCGGGCGATTGCGAGGTCGCTTTCGCGGGGTTCTGAGTAGCCAGTCCGTGGTACCTAAATGGGGCCAGTTCGCGCGGGGAATGCGCAGTTCGTAACGAAAGGTACAAAATCCCGAAAAGCGCGTAACGATGCGGCTTTTCCCGGGGATCCCTCTGGTAGAGTTGGGGGTGCGTTCACCAACCGGTGAACACCCAGGAAGAAGCCCTTGACCGAGTCCTACGGCGCCAGCAATATCACCGTCCTCGAAGGCCTTGAGGCCGTGCGCCGACGCCCCGGTATGTACATCGGTTCGACGGGCGCCCGCGGCCTCCATCACCTCGTCTGGGAGGTGCTCGACAACGCGGTCGACGAAGCGCTTGCCGGGTACTGCACCGAGGTCACGATCACGCTGCACACAGACGGCTCCGCGACCTGCATCGATAACGGGCGCGGTATCCCCGTCGAGATGATGGCCGACCAGGGCATGTCCGCTGTCGAGGTCGTCCTCACCAAGCTGCACGCCGGCGGCAAGTTCGGTGGCGGCGGCTACAAGGTCTCCGGCGGTCTGCACGGCGTCGGCGTCTCCGTCGTCAACGCGCTGTCCGAGAAGCTGCACATCGAAGTGCGCCGCGACGGCTTCATCTTCTCGCAGGATTACGCCAAGGGCGATCCGCAGAACTCGCTCAGCAAGGGCGAGGCGTGGGACGGACAGAGCAGCACCTCGATCACCTTCTTGCCCGACGGCGAGATCTTCGAAGACATCCGCTTCGACCGCGACACGCTCGCCCTCCGCATGCGCGAGATGGCGTTTCTCACGCCTGTCCTGGCCCTGCGCCTGATCGACGAGCGCGGCGATGGCTCCGACGAGACGTGGAAGTACGAAGGCGGCATCGGCGAGTACGTCACCTTCATGAACCAGGGCAAAGAGCTCGTACACACGGGCGTCGTCGTGGTTAGTTCGCGCGACGAAGAGAGCAGCGTCGAGATCGACGTCGCCCTGCAGTGGAATCAGACGTACCAGCCGTCGATCTACTCCTTCGCTAACGCCATCAACACCCACGAAGGCGGCAGCCACCTCGTTGGCTTCCGGACCGCCGTCACGCGCGTCGTCAACTCCTACGCGCGGGCCAACGGCCTGCTCAAGGAGAAGGACGAGAACCTGACCGGCGAGGACGTCGCCGAAGGCCTGGCCGCCGTCATCTCGGTGCGCCTGCCTGAACCACAATTTGAGGGCCAGACCAAGACCAAGCTCGGTAACACGCACGTCCGCGGCATCGTCGATAGCGCCTCCAACTCGGCGCTTGCTCAGTACTTCGAGGAGCATCCGGCCGAGGCCAAAGCGATCGGCCAGAAGGTTGTTTCGGCGGCCCGCGCTCGCGCAGCAGCCCGCAAAGCTCGCGAGGCTGCCCGCAAGACGGCCTTCGGCAGTGGCGGCCTGCCCGGCAAGCTGACCGACTGTGTCACAACAGACCCGTCGATCTCCGAGCTGTACCTCGTCGAGGGAAACAGCGCAGGCGGCACGGCTGTCGACGCCCGCGATCGCGAGTTCCAAGCGATCCTGCCGCTCCGCGGAAA
>CAXNNM010000108.1:0-4263 GCA_964203735.1 Gaiellales bacterium
GCGGAAGCACTGGACGGTGCCGGGACCACGCAGACCAAGCGTCTCTGCAACTTGGCGGCCGACCTCGACGAGTGCGGGGTCGTCGATCGTGGTGCCCTTGATCTGCTCGCCACCCTTCGACTGGATCATGCTGCGCGGAATCGCATCGATGCAGCGGCCATTGAGATCGCAGAGCACGGCGATCGAAAACTCCGTGCCGTGACAGACCTCTTGGACCATCGATGGCAGGTTCGTATAGGCGCGGAAGAAGTCGAGCTCGCGACGATCGACGCAGCGGAAGATCCCCTCAGAGCCGCGACCCTCCCGCATCTTGACCAGGACGGGGTAGCGCAAGTCATCGGGTAGCTCGTTGGGATCGAACGTGCGCGGCGAGGCCTGGCCGTGGGCGACGAGGTAGCGCGCCATCTCGAGCTTGTCGACGCAACGACGTGTCGCCTCGGCAGGCGGTAGAAACGCCTGGCAGCCGATCTCGGCGAGCGCGGGTGCGAGCTCGGCGAGCTGGACGAGATCCCACTCCGAGCACGGCAAGACCATGCTGCAACCGTGCTCGCGCGCTGTCGCCAGCAGGTGCGCGCCGTAGTCAGGATCGTTGGCGGCGGGTGCTTTAACGGCGATGTCGCAGAACGGAAGGGCAGGGGCGATCAGGCTCGAATCCGTGCCGATCACTGTGCCGCCACCTCGTCGAGCAAGCGCGTCGCGGAAGGCCTGGACAACGTCGACGCGCAGGCCAACGCAGGTCAGCAGCACGTTCATGCGCCGCTCCCATCGCCGGGCTGCCAACCGCCGGCTTCGCCCTTGTACGTGCCGCTGCCAGAGAAGAGAAGTCCCACTGTGCGGAACATAATCTCAAGATCGAGCCAGAACGTGCGGTGCTCCACGTACCAGACGTCGAGTTCGATGCGCTCGTTCCACGGCAGGCTCGCACGCCCGTGGATCTGCGCCCACCCAGTCAGGCCGGGTTTGACGTCCAAACGCAGCCGCTGCCGGTCGCTGTACTGCTCGACCTGGTACTGCAGGGTGGGGCGTGGCCCGACGAGGCTCATGTCGCCAACGAGCACGTTCCAAAACTGGGGCAACTCGTCGATCGAGGTGCGCCGCAGGAACGAGCCGATCTTCGTAATCCGCGAATCGCCGTCGGTCACCGCAAAGCCGGCACCCTGGCTCGCGGCATCGACGATCATCGTGCGCAGCTTGAGGACATCAAACGGCGCGCCATGGAGGCCGACACGCTCTTGACGGAACAGCGCTGGGCCCTTGTCTTCACTCCGCACGAGCAGGGCCGCAACGCCAATGACAGGAGCAGACAGCGCCAGGCCAACGCTGGCGCCGGTGATGTCCAGTGCGCGCTTAGCTCGATCCTGCCAGCCACTCATCGCGTGCCCTCCGGACGGTCCCAGACGGGTGCGATGCCATGAAAGAGTGCGTCGTAGAGCGCAATCAAGGTCGCCAGAGTGACGAGCACGTAGTACTCAGCGAGGGCAAGTGGCCCGATCCGGCCGCCCGTCCGTCGCGACAGATACGCAAGCACCAGCAGGAGCACCTGTGCACCGAGGATCCACCACCAGACGTCGCCAACCGCGACCGCCAAGACGAGACTGGCCGCCAGCAAGATCGCGTGCAAAAGGCCGCTCGCGTAGCGCAGTAGGCGATGCGAGATCATCTGGACCCAGTACAGCGGCCCCATCTTGAGCAGCGAGAACATGCGGCCATGAAACACGATCAGCCAACAGTGGCCAAACATGCGCACCTTGCGCTTGAACTCGTCGCCAAGGTCGGTGGTGGGCTTCTCCGTGGCAACAGCGTCGGGCACGTACGTGGCAAGCCAGCCGTTCTTGACCATCAGGTACGGGAAGGAGAGGTCGTGGCCGAAGCGCGGATCGACGAAGACGTACGTGTCGCGGCGCACGGCATAGATCGACCCATTGCCACCCGTCACCGAGCGCATCTTCGATTCCCAACCGCGCAAGGCAACCTCAAAGCGCCAGTACGTGCCCTCGCGGTTGGTGCCGTCGGCGCGTAGGAGGGACAGGCGTCCGCAGACGTAGGCAACGCGCGAGTCGGACAGCGGGCGTACGAGGAGGCGCAGTGCATCCGTGTTCCACGCGCAGTTGGCATCGCTAAAGGCAACGACTTCGGTGGCATCATCGAGCTGACGGACGGCCGTGTCTTGCGCATTGACCTTGCCGCCACGCTCGGCGCGCACGAGCTCGACACCGCGGCTCGCGTAGCGCAGAACAATCTCATCCGTACCATCGTCGGAGGCATCGGAGGTGACGATAATGCGCAGCTTCTCCGGTGGATAGTCCAGCGCGAGCGCATTTTCGATTTTGGCCTCGATCACGTCGGCCTCGTTGTGCGCGGCGATGATCAACGCGACGCGCGGCTCGATATCGAAGGCGTCGATGTGGCGGGGCAGCAGCGCCGACCACGCAAACGCGAAGAGCGGATATCCCACGTGCGTCCAGACGAGCAACGCAAGCGCGACCCAGCCGATGGTCTCGAGCAGGTTCACATTCGTAAGGGTAGTCGTCAGGTCGCGGGTCTGGCGCGGACCATTGCCTGCCGACCCGCCAAAATCCGTTCGATACCGAACGCCGCCGGCGCGGCAAGGATCAAGAGCAGGATCACGTAGAAGGCGCTGAAAATCATCGTCAGGTAGAAGATGTTGCCGACGAGCGTCGCGATAAAACCAGCCGTCAGCCCACGCGCCACGGCGCTGAGCACGCCATCATCGTCGCCGAGGGATGAGCGCGCACGACCCGCGCGCAAAAGCACGTGCAGACGACTCCCCACCCAGACCAGGAACAACAGCCAGACCAGTGCGCCCACGATGCCCAACTCCGTCAGCGTGGCGACGTAGAACGAGTGCGGTCCAAAGTCGGCCCGTCCGGTCTGAAACTCGTAGTAGACGGCAAAGTTGTTGACGCCGATGCCGAACAGGGGAGACGATTCCAGCACAGGCATGACGAGCGAGTAGAACTCGACGTGCGCCTGCGAGGAGCGATCGCTGGTCGAGGTGCGCGAGGCGATCAACTGTTCGAGCTGTGCCGTCTTGGCAGAGGCGAGCACGAGTCCTGCGGCACCGAGAATGACGAGCGCGACGACAACCTGACGGTTGAAGAATCGCTTGCGATACCAGCACAGGAGCATCACCACACCAACGCCGATGCCAAGTAGGCCGCTGCGGGATTGGGTCAGCAGGGTGGCGACGAGCAGAATGCCGGCGAGGCAGGCGAGCGCTGTGCGGTGTCGCGCTGCAAAGCCATCGCGGGCACCCACGATCAACGCCGTCAGGACCAGCAGCGGCACGGCCGCCATCACACCGAGATGGTTCGGGTCCTCGCTAAACCCCGTCAGTCGGTAGACGTTGGCCTGGGAGGTGACGCCGTATTGGTCGTACGTCGAGACGGCGCCGTAGAGGTTCGCACCGAGCGCGCGAGCGCCGGGGAAGAACGGCTTGATGAAGATCGCGTCGAGCTCGATCCCGGTCACGCTGCGCACTGCTGTCTGCAGCAAACCGTAGGCCGCACTGATCACGATGCCGAGCACGAAGGCGCCGCCGACACGCCACCAGAGGCGCTCGCCACGCCGCGCGATGTGCGCGATGGCGCAGACCAGGAAGAGGGCAAAGATGCCCCACTTGATCACGCCCTTCGTCCATTGATCGACTCCCTGTGTCGTTTCGAGTCCGAGGAAGCCGGCGAGGTGGACGCTAAACATCAGCAGCACGAAACCGAGCGTGACGATCGCTGCTTGCGACAGGCGTCCATCCTTACGCACCACGCGGTCGAGCAGGAATAAGCCGAGAAAGAACAGTTGGAGAATGTCGACGAGGGTGATGCGCCCGACGGCCTCCCACGACATCTTCTGCCACGTCGCCGTCAACGCAACCAGAACCAGCATGACGTCGAGCAGGCTGAGTCCACGAACGAGGCGCATTGCCACATTGTGCTGGTTGCCCGCCACGGATCGCCCGATGATTCGAAAAATTGAGGAAATTTGGACGCGAGGGCGAATCGTCTCGCAGACTGTGACGATGCTCCGCAAAATTCTGTTCCCCGTGTTGTTGATCTTGAGCACGGTCGTGCCTGCGACAGCTATGGCTGCCAAGCCGCCTGCTGCGACGCTGAACAATCCCGCCGTGACCTGGGTTCGTGTCGGTGTGATCACGCCGGCTGTGGGAGAGACGTCGCGGCTTGCCGGTCGAGTTGTCGTGCGGGTGCTCGTGCGTCATGCGCCGATTGCGGATGCGGCCCCCGGCCT
>CAXNNM010000109.1:0-4250 GCA_964203735.1 Gaiellales bacterium
TGGTGGCGTGCTCTTTGTCGACGATGCTGAGCAACTGATTCCACTCGTGCCCGAGGACCAAGGGATCGTCGCGTTAGCAGCGATCGCAGCAGCAGTCGAAGTGCGTCCGGTGCCCTTCGCCTGCATCGTCTCTGGTCCGACGGATGCGATCGATGCGATCGCAGTGCACTACCCCGCATTTGTCTATGCCCACGCGGCTGCCCTCGAGTTTCCGCGCTACACGGCAGACGAGCTCGTCGCGATCTTTGAGCGCGGCGCGGGGGCGTTACGGATCGCCGTACCCAAGCCCGTTGAGGCAGCACTGCTGGAGCACTTCGTAGCGGTCCACGACCGTGGCGACTTTCGCAGCGCTCGCTACGTGCCGGCGCTGCTGGAGGAGATGTACGCCCGCCTCGCTACGCGCACGATGAGTGATGGCAAGGCCGACGGTAACGAGCATCGTCGGTTTGCCGTTGCGGACGTGCCCGAGCCGGCTTCTGCGATCGTCGCAGACACCGGCATCCGCATCGGCTTCAGCGGTGATCTCGGCGCGCGCTAGGGGCGACCTGAACCGTCGGGATCTTCGTCGAGCATGACGTTGTGCGTCACTGTCTCCCCATGCTGCTCGACCGCGCGCTCAATCAACTCGATGCCTGCGGCGCGCAACCGTGGATGATGCAGGTCGGCGGGGTGCAGATCGACCCGAATGCGCGGAGCACGGCGGATTGCCTGGCTCGCGAGGCGCACAGCTGTCGGTGTGACAGCACGCCGCGCGGCAGTTGAAGCACCGACGCCGAGGCTTGGAACGGTGATCGAACGGGTCGCAGTATTCAGCGAGATGCGCGTTGCCCACCACTGCAGACCTGCGATGCGTAGCGCCCGATTCGACAGTCGGGGCGTTGCATAGCACGGAGCGATGAAGCCTCGACAATCCACGCCGAGTGTCACCAATGTCTGGCGTGCGAGTTGCATTCGAGCGGCCGCCGCACCATCGCTGAGCGTCCGAAATTCGCGCTCATCGCCACGTCGCGTTGCCGCATGAGAGTATCCGTGTACCACAGGCTCATCTCCTTGGGTGATGACGGTTTGCAGCCACGTCGTGACTGGCTCCGTCCATTCGTCGAACAGATGAAAACGGGGGACGATCAAGAGGCTGACCGGACCTGACGTCCGTTCAGCAATCAGGCGACGCCACTCGACGGCCTCGTCAAAGCGACTCGGCGCAACATCGTGAATGGCGAGTACGTGGCGTCGAGTCACGCGGCGTGCATACCCTCCGCGGCGCGGCCAGCGAGGAGGCCATAGAGAGCCCATTCGCGGTCGAACGTACGTGACCATGAAAGTTGGTCGAGTTCGGGCACGGGCGCTGGCTGCGTCAGCGCCTGGCTAACGCCGCTGACCAACGCCGAGACGCTATTGGGCTCGACCGTATGAAATCCGTCGAGCGACACCACCTCTGCGACGCCGCAGTCGGCCGGCAAGACTACGCGGCAGCCACAGGCTGCTGCCTCGAGTGGCGCGAGCCCGAAGGTCTCGCCCGCATTGACATGCACGAAGCAGTCCGCGTTGGCGTAGAGGCGGGCCAAGTCGGATCGGCTCTCAAGGTGGCCGAGAAAGCGCACACGCTTCGTGACGCCAAGCTCTGCGGCCCGTCGCCTCATGTCTGGCTCGGCCGAACCAGCGCCCGCAATCATGAGCACGCAGTCGCCCTGCAAACCCGCGAGCACGTCGATCAACAGCGTTGGGCGCTTCTCGGACGAGAGCCGCCCCGCGTGGACGAGCAAGGTTTCATTCGGCTCGGCAAACTGCCGGCGATAGTCGGCGTCCGGAGCACGTGGATGGAAGGTCTCCGTATCGACACCGAGCGGCGAGACATAGATGTGCGCGTCGCTCCGCTCGCGCAGGCGCGTGGCAACGGCCTGCGAGGTGGCAATCACGGCGTCGGGCCCGTCAAGGCCGCGCGATTGCAGAATTCGTAAGACGTGTTGCGTGGGGAGACGCAGCGGTGTCGGCATCCCGGCCGCGCCCGACTCGATCTCCGAGTGCACGATCAGCACGACAGGAATTCCGCGCGTATGCGCCCAGCGGCAGAGTCGACGTGGGAATGCGGTGGCATCGTGGACCACCAGCACGGTTGGCTGGAGGCGATCGAGCGCCTGCATAATCGGGCGAGGATGGGGGATCAAGCGATACCCCGTCTCCTGCGCCGTTGGCAGCCCCGGTACGACCACGATTGGCGTACGGGCGATGCGGTCGACCTTCGCCGTGGTACCGGGAACCACCAGTGCGTGCCGCAGTCGGTGCGCTTGGGCGAACTCTGCCTTGGCGTGCAAGTAGGTCCGAATGCCCCCGGACTTCGGCGCGTACCACTGCGTCACGTCGACGACGTTCAACGCCTACATCACTCCCGATTCGATCGAGCGCCGGCGGCCGTTGGGGGCGTACTTGGCACCGCGCTGAAGCTCTGCATAGTCGCTGCCAAGCAGGTTGAAGATATCGTCCCATGTCGGTCGCGAAACCATCGCTGCCCGAGCAGCAGCGCTCATCGTCTGACGTAGCTTCGCATTCGTCACGATCGGGAGCAGCGCGGCTGCCATGTCCTCGACGGACGCACTACGAGCATGGCTCCCCGTGACACCGTCAATGACCTGCTCGGCCAGCGCTGTCTCGCGCGGCACGACGGTGGGGAGGCCGCTCGCCTGAGCCTCGAGCGCGACCTGTCCCAACGTCTCGGACACCGACGGCAGACAAAACGCGTCCGCCGACGCGTAGACCGCAGCTAGGCGGCGGCCCGTCATCGGTCCCAGGAGTCGGTGGGGAGAGTGCTCCAACTTGGCGGCAAGGGCATCGCGCGCAGGACCGTCGCCGACGATCGCGAGGCGGACCGGATGGCCTTCGCGTGCGATCATATTGACGGCGTCGATCAGGCGATCGATGCCTTTTTCTTCGGAGAGCCTGGCAACGACTAGCACCACGACAGCGTCGGCTTCGCGCGTCAGCGTGCGACGAGCGAACCAGGAGTGGTGCGTTGGCGCAAAGCGCTGGGTGTCGACCCCGCGACCGAAGATCCGAATCTTGTCGGCATCGATGCCTTCTTGGGCGAGTCCCTCGGCGATCATCGCGGTTGGGGCGAAGACCAAGTCGGCCTGCCGGTACAGCCACGTCGAGGCTGCACGGACAGCCTCGGCTGCCAGCCTGTCGCCCGTCAACGTGAGGGTATAGCGAGCCAGTTGAGTCGAGTGGGTGACCGCGAACGGCAGCCCGAGAACTCTCGCGGCAAGCATCCCGGCGAGGCCCATCGGGCCTGGGCTCGCTGCGTGGATGATCTGCGCACCCGACTCTTCAATGATGTCCATCAACTCGATCATCGAAGGAAATCCGAGCGCGAGGCTCTCGTCCTGATAGGCGGGGACAGGCAGCGTGATCAGTGGCTTCAGCGTGATTAGACCGGGTTTTTGTAATGCTCGGTCACCCGCCGCCACGACCGTCATCGGAAGATCGAGCGCTGGTGCGCGCTCTGCGAGTCGACGCATCGTTCCTGCGACACCATTCAACTCGGAAAAGGTGTCGGTCAGCATCAATGCGCGGGGTGGGGACACGCTCAGAGGATCGTCTCCGAAGAACTCGCTATTGATCAGACGCGCGTGCCGAGCCTCGGCAGCGTGATAGCCCGCGCTCGTCAGATAGGGCGCTGCGAGCGTCATCGCGCCAAACAGCAGACCGATGCTGTGGCCGATGCGGGCGATGCCACCAACGCCGTCAGTGGGAGCAACAACCTCTGTCAGCAACTCTCGCTGGGCCCACGTGGCTGCGATCTTGAGGCGTGCATGGCTTCGCTCGGGCCCCTCTGGGATGCGGTAGGTCTTGCGCCAGGCGCGGCGGACATCCTTGTCGGCACGAATGCGATCCTCGAGGCCACTTGTCTGCTCCTCGCCGCTCTCATTCAGTTCGTCGTCATCGTCTAGCTCGACGTCGTCGTCTGGCAGCGGATACTCGAGCATGTCCCCAACCAGTCCACGCAACTGCTGTGGCACGGGGCACGAGTTGCGCTCCGTCGCGGCCTTGATTGCCAAGCCGATCATCGCGTGCGAGAGGGCGGCCGTCGATCCGTGCTGCCCGCGTAGCGTGGTCGAGCCCATCCGAATGTGCTGCAACAGCTCGTCGACAGTCGCTGCAGGCGGTGTCTCTGTATACGTCGCGGCGGCATCGAGCAGACCGTGGTCATCACTACCAGCAGTCAGCGAGCGCTGCTCGGGGCGGCGAGGCGTCAG
>CAXNNM010000110.1:0-4225 GCA_964203735.1 Gaiellales bacterium
GAACGTGACGACACCACGCGAACACGACGACACCATGCGATCGCGAACGTGACGACACCACGCGAACACGACGACACCATGCGATCGCGAACGTGACGACACCACGCGAACATGACGACACCATGCGATCGCGAACGTGACGACACCACGCGAACATGACGACACCACGCGACCGCGACGACACCACGTGACCGTGACGGCGCTACGCGATTGTGACGGTGCCGACCGAGGCGCTGATTTCGGCGAACAAGGCCTGATCGGGGCGCACACGGAAGCCTGGGCCGAGGCGGAGGCGCCGGTTGCCCGAGGAGGTCTGCAAATCGACGACGACGGGGTGGTCGCCGTGGTACTCCTCGCAGATGCGTCGCAGGCGCTCAATCGCATCGGCGGGAGCGTTGCGGGCATCGACCTCGATGCGCACAATGCCGATAATCGCGACGGCGTCGAACTCCATCACCTCGAACGCGACAAGCTTCGTTTCGCCGCCCCCACGCTGATCGACGCGACCCTTGACGATCACGATGCGATCCTGCTCGAGCAGCGGTCGGGCGGCCGTAAAGGCCTTCGAGAAGACCACCACCTCAACCACACCCGTCGTGTCTTCGAGCTGGACGAAGGCCATCGGATCGCCCTTCTTTGTCATCGTCTGACGCACGGAGGAGACCAGGCCGCCAATCGTGACGGTTTCCCCCTCCTTACGATTCTCGAGCTCGCGGATCGGTACATCGACCTTACGCCGCAGCTGGTCGGCGATATCCGACAGTGGGTGACTCGAAACGAACAGACCAAGGGTCTCGCGTTCGCCCGCCAAGAGCTCTTTCTTCTCAAATTCGCCCGCAGGCACAGGCGGGTGCGAGCCGCCGCCACCGCCACCAACCGAGGCGTCCGCCAGACCCTCAAAGAGGTTCGTCTGGCCCGCATGTCGATCGGCTTGGGCCTTGCGCCCCGACTGGACGGCCTGATCAAGCACGAGCAGCATGCCGCGGCGCGGATCGCCCGTCGAATCGAGCGCGCCGGCACGAATCAGGCTCTCCAAGACGCGACTCGACACGTGCTGTGCATCGACGCGCTCCGCAACATCCCAGATCGAGATAAACCGCCCGTCCGTCTCGCGGGCCTCGATGATCGCGCGCACGGCGTTCTCGCCCACGTTCTTGACGGCACTCAGCCCAAAGCGAATCTTGCCCTCGACGACCGCGAAATCGCGCTGCGACGAGTTGACATCGGGTGGCAGCACTTCAAGACCCATCGACTCGCACTCGGCGACGTAGAACGGCACCTTGTCCTTGGTGTCCATCACCGAGGAGATCAGCGCCGCCATGTACTCGGCGGGATAGTTGGCCTTGAGGTAGGCCGTGCGGTACGAGATCAGGGCGTAGCAGGCGGCGTGAGCCTTGTTGAAGGAGTACTCCGCGCTGCGCTCGTTCTCGACCCAGAGGTTTTCGGCGACCTTGCGATCGACGCCGTTGGCCTCGCAGCCGACCATGAACGGCTCTTTCAACTTGCCCATCAGCTCGGCGTCCTTCTTGCCGATCGCCTTGCGTAGGTCGTCCGCGTCCGCGGGTGTAAAGCCCGCCAATTCCTTGGCAATCAGCATCGATTGCTCTTGGTAGATGTAGACGCCCTTGGTCGAGGCGAGGATTGGCTCGAGCCGGGGATCGGTATAGGTGATCGCCTCCTGCCCGTTGTTGCGGCGTGCGTACGTCGGAATGTTCGCCATCGGACCTGGGCGGTAGAGCGCCACGAGTGCAATCAGATCCTCGAAGACCTTCGGCTTCACCTGACGCAACGCGTCGCGCATGCCGGTGCTCTCGAACTGGAAGACGCCCGTCGCATCGCCCTTGCGGAGCATGGTGTACGTCGCCTCATCGTCGAGCGGAAGGTTGGCAATGTCGATCTTCGTGCCGCTGGACTGCTCAATCACGCGCACGGCCTCGTCGATCACGTCGAGGTTGCGCAGACCGAGGAAGTCCATCTTCAGGAGGCCGAGTGCCTCGACGTCGCCCATCGCGTACTGCGTGACGACTTCGGAGTCGACGCCCTTGCGCTGCAATGGCAGGTACTCCATCAGCGGTCGATCGCCGATCACGACAGCGGCCGCGTGGATCGAGTCTTGCCGCACGAGCCCTTCGAGCGGACGTGCCATGTCAATCAGCTGCTTGGCCGTGATCTCGCGCCCATCGTCGGAGCGCCCGATCGGCGTGGGATCGTCGTACATTGCCCGCAGTTCCTGGCCCGGCGCGAGACTCTCGTCGAAGCCAACCTTGACGCCGTCGGGAATGCCCTTGGCGATGCGATCGACGACGCCGTAGGGAAGGCCCAGCACGCGCCCGGTGTCGCGCGTCGCCTGCTTGGCTGCGAGCTTGCCGAACGTGATGATCTGCGCGACGCGGTCGCGGCCGTACTTCTCGACGACGTACTGCATCACGCGCTCGCGGCCATGGACAGAGAAGTCGATATCGATGTCTGGCATCGACTTGCGGCCTGGATTGAGGAAGCGCTCGAACAGCAGGTCGTAGCGAATCGGATCGACGTCGGTGATCTCAAGGCAGTAGGCGACGAGCGAGCCGGCGGCCGAACCACGGCCCGGGCCCACGCCAATGCCCTCGCGCTTGGCGAAGCCGACGAAGTCCCAGGTCACGAGGAAGTAGTCGGCGAAGCCCATCTCGCGGATCGTCTGGAGCTCGAAGTTGAGGCGCTGACGCAGGCTGTCGTCGGCGTTGGGATAGCGTTGGATCAGTCCGGCCTCGCAGAGGCGCGTCAGGTAGACGAAGGCGTCCTCATCGTTCGGCACGTCGTACTTCGGCAGCCGGATCGCGCCAAGTTCGAGCTCGAGGTTGCAGCGCTCTGCGATCTCGAGCGTCGGCGACAAGAGGTCGCGACCATACGGCTCGAAGACGCGCTTCATCTCGTCCGGCGTCTTAAGGAAGAACTCCTTGTTCGGGAACTTGAAGCGCTTGTCGTTCGCGAGCACGTCGCCCGTTTGGACGCACAGCAGCACCTCGTGCGGGTCGGCATCTTCGGCGCGCAGGTAGTGGACGTCGCCCGTGCCGACGGTCGGCAGCCCCAGCTCGTCGGCCAGCTTGAGCAAGACCGGATTGACCTTGTGGTGCTCCTCGAGGCCCGCATCTTGGATCTCGACGTAGACGTGATCCTTGTCGAAGATCTGCACCATCAGGTCGAGCTCGGACCGCGCCGCATCCTCGTCGTCGCGCATGATCGCCTGATTGACGCGACTCGCCAAGCAGCCGCTGAGCGCGATCAGACCCTTCGAGTGCTGCGCGAGCAGGTCGAGGTCGACGCGCGGCTTATAGTGGTAGCCCTCGAGGTAGCCGAGCGTGACGAGCTTGACGAGGTTGTGGTACCCCTCGAGATTCTCGGCCAAGAGCGTCAGGTGCGCCCAGTCGCGCCGACCCGGCGGCTCTTTCGCCCGGCGGTCTTCGACGAGGTAGATCTCGCAGCCAACGATCGCCTTGATGCCGGATTTCTTGGCAGTCCGATAGAGATCCACCGCCCCGGCCATCGAGCCGTGGTCGGTCACCGTCACGGCCGGCATCTCCAGCTCTACCGCGCGCTCGACAAGGTCCTTGATGCGGCAGGCACCATCGAGAATCGAGTACTCGGAGTGACAGTGCAGGTGGACAAACTCAGCGGACACGGAGAACGATCCTACCGCCCGGGGCGGCGGCGCGTGTTGATCAGCTTCCTAATGGGGTCAGACCCTTTTAGGAAGTTGGATCGCCTACCCGAGCCACCCATTGGCTTCTAACTTCCTAAAAGGGTCTGACCCCATTGGGAAGCTGATCGCGCCTTGGTCGCAGCCGCGTCGGTATCCTCCACCTATGTCTGGAGCGATCGAAGTCCGCCGTGCGACCACGCGCGATGTTCGTGGCATCCGCGCCCTTGTCGACCAGTACGCGGGTCGCGTGCTGCTCGAGAAGGAGACGGTCACGCTCTACGAGGGCGTGCAGGAGTTCTGGGTGGCCGTCGATGGCGAGACGATCGTTGGCTGTGGTGCGCTGCACATCTTGTGGGAGGACCTCGGCGAGATCCGTACCGTTGCCGTCGATCAGTCACAGAAGCGCAGTGGCATTGGTGGACTCGTCGTGGCGCAACTGATCGAGCACGCGCGCGAAATGGGCATCGAGCGCATCTTCGTCCTGACCTTCGAGACGAGCTTCTTTGCCCGCTACGGCTTTCGCGAAATCGAGGGTACGCCCGTGAC
>CAXNNM010000111.1:0-4107 GCA_964203735.1 Gaiellales bacterium
GTCGCGATGCAATCTCGGGCACCACACCACCGAACGCGGCATGGTCGGTGACCTGTGAGGCAACCACCGATGACAGCAGGCGCCCGTCCTCTGAGCAGACTGCTGCACACGTCTCGTCACACGACGTTTCGATCGCGAGGATCATCGAACGAGCGGTTCGGTATCTGTGTCCGGACCGTCGCCACGCCACATGACGAGCGCGTCCTCACGATCATCGGTGTAATACGCGCGCCGCATACCCGCAGGACGAAAGCCAAGGCTCTCATAGAGACGAATCGCGCCGTGGTTCGAGACACGCACCTCGAGCGTATGCCCACGGGTGCCATCGCCATCGGTTTCGCGAAGCATCGTCTCGAGCATCAGCCGGGCAACGCCGAGTCGACGATGGGGCTCGTCAACGGCAACGTTCATGACGTGCCAGGCATCGGTGTAACGCGCCACGATCAGATACCCGGCCAGTGACCGCTCGATAAAGGCGCCATAGCAGCGCGAACCAGGTCGGCTGATCTCGCCCGAGAACATCGTCCGCGACCAGGGTGTCTTATAGGCACGTCGCTCGAGTTCCTCGACGCCCGTCAGGTCACCCAAACCGAGACGGCGCAGGCGAATCGGCTGTTCGTCGTCGAGCGCGCGGATGGACTCCTCGGTCGCAGTCATCGGGCCGCCACGGGCACAGCGTCGGGAGCCCGCAGGTACAGCGCGGTCGCGGCTTGAGGACAGGACTCCGCTTGCGCAACCATCGCGGCTGGATTGGGCCAGTGAAGAACGCTGTCATCGGCAGGCACAGAGCAACCCGACGCAGCAAACAGTTCGCGATAGCGAAGCGCTCCGTCACCGACCAAGATCGTCTCCGGCTCCAATTGAGCAGCCAACAGTTCGGGAGTGTAGGACGCTGCGATCACGGCATCTCCCTGCGCAAAGACCTCTCCTCGCCGAGCGTCAATCACAGCGATGGCACCCGCAGGTGCTGCGTGCTGAAGCGCTCCAAGCGTGTCCACGCCCACCACACGAACGGCCAGCGCCTCGCTCAACCCAAGAGCGGTGGCCAAACCGATTCGTAGGCCCGTAAACGACCCCGGCCCCCGCCCCACCGCGATCCGGGAGACGTCCTCCACGGCGATTCCAGCCTCGTTAAGCACGGCATCAACGGCGGACAGAACGTGCTGCGCCGCATTGGCGGCACGGATCGGCTCCGCACAGATGCAACGCCCGTCGGCCAGCACGAGCCCGACTGAAGCAATCGATGTTGCCGTATCGATGGTCAGGGTTGTCACGCGGTAATCCTAAAGGCGACTGGCAGCCGGCGAAATGTCGAACTGTCGTGTCCCGTCATCATCGAACCCAATCCGCACCACATGGCTCGCGGCGGGTAACCAGCCGACGCCGTACTCCGGCCACTCAACGAATCCGATCACGTCTTCGCTCAGATAGGCCAACAGATCGGCCGGATCGCGTCCCGCCGCCTCACCAAGGCGATAGAGATCAAGGTGCGCAACCGGCGGCGTGCCCTCATACAGGTGCGCGAGTGCGAACGTTGGGCTCGTAACGGGCTCGCTGACACCGAGCATTCGCGCACACGCCTGCACGAGCGTCGTCTTACCGGCACCAATCGGACCCTCAAGGTAGACACAGTCGCCTGCTTGCACCACCGCACAAACTGCCTCGGCAACGGGAGTGAGATCGCCTCCGTCAACGACGGTGATCATCATGGACCGGTCAGCCGCAGCCGCAGCCACCGCCGCAGCAACCGCCAGCACGACCGGCTGTCGGCGCGGGCGCAGACTCAAGACCGCCACCACCAACGCGTACGCGCTGGAACGTCGAAAACAACTTGTCGACCTTCCCGGAATTGCAGACCGGACAGGCAACGACCGTGGAGCCGGAAGCCGAGACCAGCTCTTCAAATTGATGCGAGCACTTCGTGCACGCGTATTCGTACATAGGCATACCTGTAGGGTAGCGCCTTGTTCCGGCGGACGTCCGGTACCATGCGAGCAAGGACTCCATCCTCACCGAGGGGTACCAGTGAAACTCACCGTGATCGGTCCCGGACGCGCCGGGACAGCAATTCATCAGCACGCCTGCCACGCTGGCCTCGCCAGCTCGATTGGGCGCACGGCAACAGCCGATGTCGACGTCGTGCTGATCGCAGTGCCCGACCCTGCGGTAGCCGAGGTCGCTCGGGCAATCCCGTTGGGGCCGCTCGTCGGCATGGTCTCCGGCTCGGTACCTCTGGACGCACTCGCAACGCACCCACACGCGTTCGTGATGCACCCGATGCAGACGATTCAGCCCAACCGTAGCGAGCTCCAGTTGACTGGCTGTGCCGCGGGTATCACCGCGACCGACGCAGCCACCGTGATCAAGGCAAACGAACTCGCTCACCTGCTCGGCATGCACCCTGTTGCGGTTGCTGAGGAGCTGCGGCCTCTGCCACATATCGCGAGCGTCTTCGCCTCCAACCTGCTGCTGCCGTCGCTGGTTTCTGCCATGGAAGTGCTTGCCGCCGCAGGCCTGGATGATCAACGCGAAGCGATTCTGGGACCGCTGGTCCGACGCGCGGTCGACAACGCGTTGGCTGACGGCATGTCCGCGCCAGCTACGGGGCCTGTTGCGCGTGGAGACCTCGCCACCGTCCAGCTACACCGTCGGCGACTTCAGGCCGTCAACGCTCAGCTCGACCGCGCCTACGCCCTCCTCTCCACCACATTGCTGCCACTGGTGTCGCCGACCGCAGCCGCCGCGGTCGCACCTGGACTGGGACCCGACGCATGATCATCGCCCGCTCTGCCTCCGAACTACGCGCTGCGATTTCCGGCCCAGTCTCGTTTGTGCCCACGATGGGAGCTCTGCATGCGGGCCATGCCTCGCTGATTCGTCTGGCCGCAGCCGACGGTTCGTGCGTGGTCGTCTCGGACTTCGTCAATCCGTCGCAGTTTGGCGAGGGCGAGGACTTCGAGAGTTACCCTCGCGATCTCGACGGCGATGCCGCGATCGCTGAGCAGGCTGGAGCACGCATTCTCTATGCCCCGGACGTAAGCGAGATCTACCCACCAGATTTTTCCACGACGGTCGACCCAGGCCCGTTGGCTCAGGAGCTATGTGGTGCTCACCGACCGGGTCACTTCGCTGGCGTGGCGACCGTCGTCGTCCGCCTGTTTGGACTCGTTCGTCCGCAGCGCGCGATCTTTGGGCGCAAGGACTATCAGCAGCTGGCGATTCTGCAGCACGTCACCACTGACCTCGCGCTCGGCATCGAAATCGTCGGAGCACCCACCGTTCGCGATACCGATGGGCTCGCGCTCAGCTCCCGCAACGCGTATCTCTCGGCAGCAGAACGATCGCAAGCGCTGGCGATTCCGCGGGCGCTCCAACACGCTGCCGAGGCCTACGCTGAAGGCCAACGCGACGGAGACGTCCTTGCGGAGATCGGCCGCAACGACCTTGACGGCGTCGCTCTTGAGTACCTCGAACTGCGCTCGACCGACCTCGGACTCTACGACACAGCGCTACCAGCCGTCTTGCTGGTCGCAGGGCACGTCGGCACCACTCGCCTGATCGACAACATCGTGTTCGACCCCACAACGCCCGAGCACGCTGCAACGCAATTCTCAACGAAGGAGTTCGCATGAGCACCCGCCCGCGGCGTCCCGCCCCCGCGACACCAGCACCCGGCAAGGTGGCCCTGCCCGATCTCGCCGCACAAAAAGAGACGGGCATTCCGATCGTGATGATCACGGCCTACGACGCACCGAGCGGCCAGGCGGCCGCAGAGGCCGGCGTCGACGTGATCCTCGTTGGTGACAGCGCAGCGATGACAATGCTCGGTCACGACTCCACGATGCCGATCACGGTTGACGAGATGATCGTGCTGACGGCAGCCACCACGAGAGGCTCCAGCAAGGCCCAGCGCGCGCCACTCGTCGTTGCAGACCTCCCGTTTATGAGTTTTCAGCCGTCGGATCGCGACGCAATCCTCGCGGCAGGGCGCTTCGTCAAAGAAGCTGGCGCAGACGCCGTCAAGGTCGAGGGTGCGGGCCCAACGCTGTCGCGCATCCGCGCGATCACCGGTGCGGGCATTCCGGTCATGGGCCACCTCGGACTGAC
>CAXNNM010000112.1:0-4074 GCA_964203735.1 Gaiellales bacterium
GGGCGTTTTGCGGCGGGCGACGTCATTCGCGTGCTCGGCAGCGTCGAGGAGTATCGCGGGCGACCGCAGATCGTCGTTCGCTCGATTGAGCAGGCCGACGTGCCAGCCGATGCCCTGGAATTTACACCTGGCGCGCGGCGCGACGTCGACGACCTCGAAGGTTTCCTCGAGTTTCTCGCTGAAGAGATTTCCGATCCGGCTTTGCGTGATCTGACCCGCGCCGTCCTCAACGATGGCGCGTTTCGGGTCCGCTTCCGCTCTGCCCCGATGAGCGTCGAGCAGCACCACGCCTATGCGGGTGGTGCTCTCCAGCACACGGTTGCCGTCGCCACCGCAGCCCGCGAGCTCTGGCTGTTGCACCCCCGCCTCGACGAGTCGGTCGTCTCGGCTGCGAGCCTGTTGTTCGCCGTTGGTGCGGCCGACGCGTTCGTCCAAGGCCCCGTCCTCCAGCAGGCCGAAGAGGGTCGGCTGCTTGGAATTCCGCACCTTTCGGTGCGACGCATCGAGCGGGCCGCCGAGCGACTCAACACTCCACGCGAGCGCGTGGTTGCCGTTTTGCACTGCATCGACGGAGATCGTTCGCGTACGCCCGAGGCCGCGTGCGTGCACGGATCCATCGCTCTTGACGCCGCTGTCTCGGTCGCGCTGTCTCAGGCGGCTGGTCGCGCGACCGAAGCGCAATAGACTGCGCCTGTGCGCATCGCGCTCGCCCAACTCGATCCCACCGTCGGCGATCTCGCCGGCAACGCGGCCCTGATTGCCGCGGCGGCTGCCCGTGCCGTTGACCAGGGCGCGGACCTCTTGGTCACACCCGAGCTCGTGATCAGTGGCTACCCGCCGGAAGACCTCGTGTTGCGACCCGCCTTCGTGGCCGCGTGCCAAGCCACGGTTGAGGAATTGGCGACCAAGCTGCAGCTCCCCGTACTGGTTGGCGTGCCATGGCGCGATGGTGCTGGCATCCGCAATGCCGCGGTCCTGCTCGATGGTGGGCGAGTGGTGGCGCGGTACGACAAGATGGCGCTACCGAACTACAGCGTCTTCGATGAGCAGCGCACGTTTCTGGCTGGCGATGGCCCGCTCCTGATTCGCGTAGGCGACAGCCTCATTGGCGTCACGATTTGCGAGGACATCTGGGTCGCCGAGGGCCCTGCCGATGCGGCCGCGCGCGCCGGCGCCTCGCTGGTGGTCAATCTCTCGGCCTCGCCGTACCACCTCGGCAAGGGGCAGCAGCGAGACGCCTTGCTGGCGACCTTCGCGCGCGAGCACGGGTGCTCAGTTGCCTACGCAAATCTCGTTGGTGGACAAGACGAGCTTGCGTTCGATGGCCGCAGCCTTGTCCTCGACGCAGCCGGCGAGCTGATCGCGCGGGGTGCGTATTGCGAGGAAGACCTCGTCATCTGCGACATCGCGCTCGAGCCGGCGACGGCCTCGACGCTGGCCCCGGCGGCAGAGATTGCCGTGCACACACCCGCCACGCCGCACGAGGCGACGATCGCACCCTTGCCAGCCGATCAGTCTGCAGAGTTGTGGGCTGCGTTGACGCTGGGGTTGCGTGATTACGTCGAGAAGAATGGCTTCAATGGGGTGTTGCTTGGCGTGTCGGGTGGCATCGATTCGGCGCTTGTTGCCGCGTTGAGCGTGGCTGCGTTGGGACCCGAGCGCGTGCATGGCGTGTCGATGCCGACGCGGTTTAACGTCGCGGAGACGCGCTCGGACGCGCAGGTCGTAGCCGAGAACCTGGGGATCGATTTTCGCGAGTTGCCGATCGAGGATTTGCGTCTGAGTTTCCACGAGTTGTTGCCGGAGCTCGAGGGGTTGGCGGCAGAGAACCTGCAGGCCCGCATCCGTGGCGTGCTCTTGATGGCGCTCTCGAATCAGCACGGCTGGTTGGTCTTGACGACGGGCAATAAGAGCGAGGTCGCGACGGGCTACTCGACGCTCTACGGCGATTCGGTCGGCGGTTTCGCGCCGATCAAGGATGTGCCAAAGACGTTGGTACATGCGTTGTCGCGGCACGTCAACGCGGTGGCGGGGCGCGAAGTCATCCCGGTCTCGACGATCGAGCGTCCGCCGACGGCAGAGTTGCGTGACGACCAGCGAGACGACCAGTCGCTGCCGCCGTACGACGTGCTCGACCCGGTCTTGCATGCCTACATTGAGGATCGCCTGTCGCCAGCCGAGATTGCAGCGGAGGGTCTGGTCGACCTGGCGACTGCGACGCGGATCGCTGGTCTGGTTGATCGTGCGGAGTACAAGCGGCGCCAGTCTGCGCCGGGGTTGAAGGTTCATCCGATCGCGTTTGGTCGTGATCGTCGAATGCCAATTACTAACCGTTTCTCGTAGGAGCTCGCATGCTGATTTTTCATACCCAAGACCCCCAGTGGATGGCCGACGCGTATGTCGTCGCCAAGGAGCGGGGCGGTCCCGCGCTTTGGATCGATTGCAATGGCGCGCATGACGATCTGCATGCCTTCGTCGCCGAGAACGAGTTGACGATCGAGGGTGTCATCCTTACGCACCACCACGTCGACCACATCTACGGCCTCGATGAGGTGCTCGAGCAGTACGGCGTCGATGTTGCCGCGAGTGCCCGCGCGATCGAATTGATCCGCGAGGACGGTCACTTCACCGGCGAGATCGCTCACACGCTCGCCGAGGACGGTACGTTCGAGCTGGCGGGTCTACAGGTGCAGGCAATCCCGACGCCGGGTCATGCCGGCGGCCACCTCTCGTTTCTCGTCGAGGGCACCGATGTCTTCACGGGTGACGTGCTCTTCAACGGCACCGTCGGCGGCACGCGCGCCCCGGGCCATACGGATCTCGCCGACCTGCAGGCCTCGCTTGGCCGCCTGCTCGACCTCGACGACGCGGTCGTCGTGCACCCGGGCCACACGCTGGCAACAACGATCGGTGCCGAGCGCGCAGCAAATCCGTTCGTCCGCTACTTTCGTGGCGAGGATGCCTCGCTCGACGAACCCGTCATCGCCTGGGGTAACCCGGCCACGCTGCTGGTCTGGGGACCCGACTACGACGGCGGCCACAAGGCTCTCGTGCGCTGGGCCGACGGCTCCGAAGACATCGTCGGTGGCTCAAAGGTCGAGCGCGGCTAGCGGCGTTCAGCGGCACGACTGCGTGCCGCGTCAACTAAATCACGAAACGGCCCACGCCAGCGTTCGTCGCGTTGCCACATAAACTCGTTGTGCCATTGCAGACCGACGGCAAAGGGTGCGCCGGGTGCGCTCTCGGTCGCCTCGATGACGCCGTCCTCGGCGCGAGCGACGGGGCGGAGGTAGTCACCGGTGCGGGCCACGGCCTGGTGATGGAACGAGTTGATCAAGGGCTCGCCATCGCCGATCCAGGCGGCGAGGCGGCTCGTTGGCTCGACGTCGATCGTGTGCCAGTGGTCGCCAGGCTCGGCCTCGGCGTGCGTCGCCCAGTCAACCATGTGGCGCTGGGCATCCGGGTGCATGCTCGGGACGTCCTGGGTGAGGGCACCACCATCGGCGACAGCCAAAACCTGGCTGCCACGGCAGATACCGAGGATCGGGATGCCCTGCTCGAGCGCAGAGCGGGCGAGCCGTAGCTCGAAGGCGTCATGCTCGGCCGGCACCGTGTCAACGGTGGGGTGGCGCTCCTCGCCGTAGTGGGCCGGATCGACATCTTGGCCACCCGAGATGAGCAGGCCATCAAGGTCCTCTAACAGTTCGGGAATGTCGGCAACGGGCGTGTCACGTGGGATTGCCACGACGATCGCGCCAGCCTCGGCCATCGGCGTGCGCAGGTTGCGCTCGACCGGGATTAGCATTGGAGCGTCGAGCTCGAGGGTGACTCCGATGCGGGGGCGCCGTTGCATAGAGGAACGCTACCGGAAACTGACCATGACCGGTGGTGCGAGGGTCTCAAAAAACGCCGTGAGCGGAGTCCCAAGCAGGAAAGATATGGCACTATTTGGGAAGTTGGCGGTACGTCACCGTGCAGACTCATCCCGCGCAAGATTCCACGATGACCGTCACTCCTCCACCCAGCAAAACGGGCCTCCTCGCCCGTCTTACCCGCTCCATCGCCGCTCACCCG
>CAXNNM010000113.1:0-4068 GCA_964203735.1 Gaiellales bacterium
CGAATGTACGTGCCAGACCCGCAGCGTACGGTGACCGTTGCCTCTTGAGTGTCGGAGTCGAAGTGCATCAGCGTGAAGGTATGAACGGTAACGCGGCGTGCAGGTACGGTAACGGTCTCGCCACGCCGGAACCGCCGATACGCGCGTTCTCCATCGATGTGGATCGCGCTCGCAGCCGGCGGAATTTGCTCGATCTCACCTGTCAAGGCGGGCAGTCCATCCAGTACAGCCTGCTCAGATGTTCGCTGACCCGTTGCCGTAATCTCGCCCTCAGGATCCCCGGTCGTGGAGCAGGCGCCAAATTGGATCGTCGCCTCGTAGGTCTTGTCGGCACCGACGAGGTAGCTCGCCAGGCGCGTTGCGCGACCCGTCAACACGAGCAGCAGGCCGGTGGCAAAGGGGTCCAGCGTGCCAGCGTGGCCGAGCTTCTTGCCGTACTGCGAGCGGAGCCGCGAAATCGCAGCGAACGAACTGATCCCGGCCGGTTTGTCGACCAGCACGAGGCCGGCGGGAGTGCCGTCAGGCACGGGCCATCTCACGCTCAATCAGCATCACTGCGTCTGCTGCCGAGCCATCGACGGCGAAGCCAGCAGCCAGTGTGTGCCCGCCACCACCACCGACGTGTGCGATCCGAGCGACATCGATCTCGGGCTGGGCACTGCGGAGCGAGCACTTATGCACCTTGCCCTCGCCGGACCGTGGCGCCCGCACGAGAGCGGCAACCTCGACGCCCTCAATCGAGCGAAGGAAGTCGATCACACCCTCGGAGTCGGCCTCCCCCGCGTTCGTTGCGTCAAGATCGGCAATCGTCACGTAGGCGACTGCGAGACGACCGTCGAGGCGTAGCTCGAGCGAGCCGAGGATGCGGGCCATCAGTTCGACGCGGGCGGCTGGTTTGCCCTCGTAGAGCCGTCGGAAGATTTCAGCGGGATCAACACCAAGTTCGATCAGCTCAGCAGCAACGCGGTGCGACTCGGCAGTGGCATTGGCATACATGAAGCGTCCGGTGTCGGTGACGACCCCGACGTACAACGCCTCTGCGACCTCGAGGCTGATCGGGAGACCCAGTTCGCGCAGGAGAGACAGCACGAGAATCGTGGCGCATGGCGATGTTGCGTCGACCAGATTGAGGCCAGCGAAGCGCGTGTTGTCGCCGTGATGATCGAGGTTGATTGAGGCGAGCGCGCTCGCGACTGTGGCCGGACCAGCTAGTCCCAGTCGTTCAGCGGAGCCACAGTCGACCGCGAGCAGGATCCGCTCAGACGCGTCAGACGGCGGCGTCCGAGCGACGTGATCCAGTCCCAGCCAGTCGTAGTCGGCGGGCAGAGACGCGTCGCCAGGTGCCCAGAATGCGACATCCCAACCAGCGTCCTGCAGAGACCTACCTGCTCCGATCAGCGAGCCGAGAGCGTCTCCATCGGGCGACTCATGGCAGGCAACGAGAACCCGCGAATGCTCGCGAAGCAGACCAGAAGCGGCTGCAAGCTCGGCCTGGCTGATCATGCTTCATCCAGCAGTTCGTTTGGAGCGTGCTCCTGCAGCAACTGGTCGATGCGGTTGGCACGATCGATCGACTGATCGTTGATGAAGCGCAGCACGGGAGTATTTCTCAGCGACAACTCAGCGTTGATGGCGCCCTGAAGAACGGGTCGTGCCGCCTCCAAGCCGGCCATTGCCTTGACCTTGACCTTCTCGGAACCGTGGAGCTGAACGAAGACATCCGCAACCGCTGTGTCCTTCGAGGCGCGCACTTCAACCACTGTGACGCCGCGGAGGCGAGGGTCGCTGAGACGCGCAATCTTCTCGCTGATCACCTCGCGCAGCAGGCCATCGATGCGTCGACCGCGCTCCTTGCCGCCGCGCTTCACGCCAGATCCTCCGGCGTAATCGTGCGAACCTGGGTGACGGTCACGTCGACCTCTCGCTCGAGTAGCCAGCGTTCGAGCTCTGCGACACGCTGGTCACAGGCCTGGGACGTCTGCTGCACGAGTGCCGCGGTCAACTGCGCGTGCGAGGGCGTGTCGAGGCTGCCTACTTCGGCTACAGCAGCGCCATACCGCTCCTGCAGGCCATGACGGATCTTCGCGAGTGCGCTGCGACGATCCTTCAACGTGGCACTGCCAGGAAGCCGCACCTCGAGGCTGATGATGCCAATAAAGCCGGAACTCATGGACACAGGCTACCCCGACGTCGGCGGGAGCCGCGCGCCACGCCGCAAACGCTGTAACTCGCGCGGGGCAATCGGGCGCCACTCGCCAGGAGCAAGCTCGTCCAGGCCAATGCCGCCAAGCCGAAGCCGTCGCAGAGACGGACCCATCTGGGCCGCCAGTGGAAACTTCGGATCGGCGAGCCTCTGTGCCAAACGCGCGTCTGCCAGGAGCAACTCGATGCCACTCGCAGGGGGCGTCAGAGGCAGCACGGGATGCAGGGTGCCGGGATGCACGATTGTCAGTGCCATGTCAGGAGCGCGATGGAAGACGACACCGGTCGCTCCAGCCGTCAACGGGCTTCCGTCGAGGAGCACAACATCTCCCAACTCGACGCGGGTGGCGGGTTCATCACAGCTCACCCCGTTGAGCGTGACACGCCCCGTGCGCAACAACCCCTCCACCTCACGACGCGTGCCAAGGCCCGCTGCTGCCAGGTAGCGGTTGATCCGGACAGCGCCGGCCACGACGGGCTAGGCAGACTCTTCGGCGGGCTCGTCAATCGCCGCATGACCGCCGGTGGTGACGAGCGTTGGCCGAGTACCGCGTTCGATCGTGTCGCGGGTAACGATGCAGCGGGCAATATCTGAGCGCGAGGGCAGCTCAAACATCACGTCGGTCAGCGCGTTCTCGATGATGGAGCGCAAGCCGCGTGCTCCCGTCTCGCGTTCGAGAGCCTTGTCGGCAATCGCCCAGAGTGCGTCCTCGTGGAACACGAGCTCGGCGTTGTCGTACTGAAAGAAGCGCTGGTATTGCTTCGTCAGCGCATTTTTGGGCTCAACGAGAATCTGGACGAGATCTTCACGACCCAGCTGATGCACGGCCGTGATGATCGGCATACGGCCGACAAATTCGGGGATCAGACCGAACTGAACGAGATCCTCCGGTCGGACTTCCTGAAGCATCTCCGCGGGCTCGATCCGACGCTCCTCGAGATCTTCGGCGCCGAAGCCAATGCTGTTCTTGCCAACGCGTCGCTCGACAATCCGATCGAGGCCAGCAAACGCGCCTCCACAGATAAACAGGATGTTGGTCGTGTCGATCGACAGGAACTCTTGATGCGGATGCTTACGTCCACCCTGCGGGGGCACGGAAGCGATTGTGCCCTCAAGGATCTTGAGCAGCGCCTGTTGAACGCCCTCGCCCGAGACATCGCGGGTGATCGACGGATTCTCTGACTTACGCGCCACCTTGTCGACTTCGTCGATGTAGATGATGCCCGTCTCAGCCTTCTTAATATCGAAGTCCGCAGCCTGGATCAGCTTCAGCAAGATGTTTTCGACGTCCTCACCGACGTATCCAGCCTCGGTCAGTGCCGTGGCATCGGCGATGGCGAACGGAACATCGAGAATTCGGGCGAGCGTCTGAGCAAGCAGCGTCTTTCCGCAGCCTGTTGGACCAAGCATCAGGATGTTCGATTTGCCGAGTTCGACGTCCCCGTCGGACTCATTGACCATGCGGACACGCTTGTAGTGGTTGTACACGGCCACTGCCAGCATCCGCTTCGACTCTTCTTGCCCGATCACATAGTCGTTGAGGACATCGTAGATCTCTTGGGGAGCGACCAGCGTGCGACCTTCGAGCGAGGTGGGAGCTTTCAGCTCCTCTTCGATGATCTCCGTGCAGAGATCGATGCATTCATCGCAGATGTAGACGCCCGGCCCGGCGATCAGCTTTCGTACTTGTCGCTGCGTTTTACCGCAGAACGAGCACAACAGCTGCTCGCCGGTGTCGGACGCCCGGCTCACTAGCGGTGCTCGATCACCTGGTCGATGATGCCGTAACTCTTCGCCTCAAGCGGGCTCATGAAATTGTCGCGCTCGGTGTCCTGCTTGACCTTCTCGACCGGCTGTCCCGTGTG
>CAXNNM010000114.1:0-4051 GCA_964203735.1 Gaiellales bacterium
CTGTTCGGCGAGGACACGCTGCCACTGCTCGAGCGGCTCCGTGGTCGGCACAACGCGATCACACCGGGCGCTACGAACGAAGAGGACGATCGCATTCGCAGCCTCGTCGAGGTGCTCGAAGAGACCGGTCTCGGCGAATTGACGGTCGAAGAGAACGGCACGCGAATTACGCTGCGCCAGCAGAGTCAGGTCCAGCAGGTTGTGGCCGCACCGATTGCCACCGACGCACCCGAGGCCGCGGCAGCGCCGAACGGTACGCAGATCACAAGCCCGATGGTTGGCACGTTCTACCGCTGTGCTGCTCCCGGCGAGCCTGCCTTCGTCGAGGTTGGCACCACCGTGGCCGTTGGTCAGGTGCTGTGCATCCTCGAGGCCATGAAGCTCTTCAACGAGTTCAAGGCCGAGACCGCCGGCACGATCAAGAAGATTCTCGTGGAGGATGCATCGGCCGTTGAGTATGGCCAGCCGCTCTTCGAGATCGACCCCAGCGGAGCCTGAGGCCACCGGTGCTGCGTCGCTGCCTCGTTGCAAACCGGGGCGAGATCGCCGTCCGGATTATTCGGGCTTGTCGCGAGCTCGGTATCGAGTCGGTCGCCGTCTACTCGACGGCCGACAAGGACGCGATGCACGTGCGTCTCGCCGATCGAGCCGTCCAAATCGGACCGCCCGCGGCGGCGGACTCGTACCTCCGCGTCGACCAGCTCGTCTCGGCAGCATTGACGACGGACTGCGATTCGATCCATCCTGGTTACGGCTTCCTGGCCGAGAGCACCGAGCTCGTCAAGGCCTGTGCCGAGCACGACCTGGTCTGGATTGGTCCCTCCGCAGAGGTGATTGAGACGATGGGCGATAAGGCGGTTGCGAAGGACACCATGCGCAACGCTGGTCTACCGCTCGTGCCTGGCTCGGCTGGGCGCCTGTCGGGGCCAGAAGAGGCCGCGATTGTGGCGGAAGAGGCGGGCTATCCGGTGTTGCTGAAGGCCGCAGCGGGCGGTGGTGGCAAAGGGATGCGTCTCGTGCACGGGCCCGACGAGGTGCGCGACGGCTTCCTTGCTGCGAGCACCGAGGCCGAGGCCGCCTTTGGCGACGCCGGAATGTACCTCGAGAAGGCGGTCATCAACGCGCACCACATCGAAATTCAAGTGATGGGCGACGGTGAGGGTGGGGGATTGATTCTCGGCGAGCGCGAATGCTCGATCCAACGTCGTCACCAGAAACTGATTGAGGAATCGCCCTCGCCGTTTCTTGCCGACGCGACGCTGGAGACCATGAAGGCCGCCGGAGTGGCCGCACTTAAAGCGCTCAAGTATTCGGGTGCCGGCACGATTGAGTTTCTGGTCGGCGAGGATCAGTCGTTCTACTTCATGGAGATGAACACGCGCCTTCAGGTAGAGCATCCCGTCACCGAGCAGGTTGCCGGCTACGACCTCGTGCAGGCGCAGTTGCTCGTCGCCGGTGGTGAAGGCGTGCCACCATGGGACGGTGAAACGCGGGGCCACGTGATTGAGTTCCGCATCAATGCAGAGGATCCGATGCACGGTTTTCGTCCGGCGCCAGGCCGCATCGAGAAGTTTCGACCGCCACTTGGACCAGGCATTCGTATCGACACGTTCGTCGAGGATGGCGCGACCGTGCCGCCGTTCTACGACTCGATGATTGCGAAGCTGATCGTCACGGCACCGACGCGCGAAGCGGCGCTCAACCGTGCCGCGCGTGCGCTTGATGAGTTCGTGATCGAGGGCATTCCGACCACGATTCCACTACTTCGCGAGATCGTCGACGAGCCAACGTTTCGAGCAGGCCGCTACACCACGACGTACATCGATGAGGTTGGTCCATCGTTGGTCACCCTCGGGGAGGCCTAGTAGTGGCCGCCGCTGCAGAGGTTAAGGACACCGACGGCTCGCGTCGACAGTCGCGTCGCGCCGCCGTGATGCTGCTCTATCAAGAGGACATCACCGGGTATCCAATGGAGCAGATCGTCAGGCAGCACGAGGTCGACGCTGCGCGCCCATTGCCCGCTTACGCACGCTCACTGATTGACGGTGTTCACCTGCACCGCGTGGCGCTTGACGAGGAGATCGACGAGCGCGCCGACGGGTGGAGTCTCGAACGGATTGCTCCGGTTGAGCGGGCTGTGCTGCGCGTTGCCCTGTTGGAACTTGATCAGGACGATCCGCCTGCTGCCGTCGCAATCGCGGAGGCAGTGGCGCTGGCCAGTCGCTACGCGTCACCCGAGGCCGCTGCCTTCGTCAACGGGATCATCAGTGCCGCGGCCCGTACGCGCGGCAAAGGGCGGTAACCTCCGGTTGATGAACGACGTCGACCCCTTTGACGAATTGGTTGTGCGGCTCGAGACGGCTCGCACGCGGCTCGATGGCGTCGAGACGCCCGACGATGCTGTAGCGGCCCTCGAGGAGCTTCAGGAGACAGCGCGACAGATCTCCGCCGAGATCGATCGTCGCCGTCGCGCCCTGTCGGATGAGCGTGGCGATGGACAACTCGACCTCCTCTGACCCGACGGCGATCGCGCGGCTCGCCGCGCTTGCCGAGGCAGCGCTCCAGACGTACAGCGGTGGAGCAATTGGCACGGATCCCGACCTCGCACCGTTCGCGGTGGCATTGCACTACCCGCTTGCCGCGGGTGGCAAGCGCTTGCGACCGATTCTGCTCCTGGCAACAGTCGAGGGGTTAGGTGGCGATGTTCAAGCGGCACTCCCGAGTGCGTGTGCCCTTGAGTTGATCCA
The DNA here is from genome assembly GCA_964203735.1 of Gaiellales bacterium. GTDB lineage: Bacteria > Actinomycetota > Thermoleophilia > Gaiellales > F1-60-MAGs149 > F1-60-MAGs149. The sequence goes on from CAXNNM010000114.1 coordinate 2,748, forward strand.
CACCTTTTCGCTGGTGCACGACGATCTGCCGGCGCTCGATGACGACTCGCTACGGCGTGGTCTGCCAACGACACACATCGAGTTTGGTGAGGACGTGGCGATCCTCGTCGGTGACGGACTGTTCGCGCTCGCTTTCCGGCTGATCGCGGAGGCAACCGGGACGCCCGCTGAGGCACGGCTGGCAGTCGTGGCTGAACTCGCTCAGGCTACGGATGGCATGGTCCGAGGCCAGTACCTTGATCTTCGCCCGGTTGCCAACCCCGACGAGGCCTCGCTGCGGAAGATGTGCGGTCTCAAGACGGGTTGTCTGATTGAAGCTGGTGTCAGGATGGGGCTCGCGTTGGTCGACGCTGATGCGCAGACGACGGAGTCGTACACGGCGTTTGCGACCGAACTCGGGGTCGGGTTTCAGATCGTCGATGACGTGCTCGATGCCACCAGCACCACTGACATGTTGGGTAAGACGGCGGGCGCAGATGTGGCAAACGAACGGAGCACGTTCGTCACCGTGTTGGGGCTCGACGAGGCTCAGGCTGCCGCTGAGCGTTCCTGGCAGAAGACGGAGCGCCTGCTGGCTGCGCTCCCTGGTGATCCTGCAGCGCTCGCGGCAATCGCGGAGCTCGTCTACCACCGCGATCGCTGAGTATGGCCGATCGTCCTGCGCGCGAACGACTCGACCAGGCGCTGGTAGCGCGGGGTCTTGCGCCGACGCGTTCGAAGGCGCAGGCGTACGTCTTGGCGGGGCTCGTGACGATCAATGGCGAGCCGGCGCGCACCGCAGGACAGGCTGTTCAGCCCGACACGGCGATCGTGGTGCAAGATCTCCCTCGCTTTGTCTCCCGCGCCGGTGACAAGCTCGACGGCTTCCTGACCTATCTCGAGTGGGATGTGACGGGTGCCGATGTACTCGATATTGGGGCGTCGACCGGGGGCTTTACGGATTGTGTGTTGCAGCGTGGAGCGGCACGAGTGATCGCGGTAGACGTTGGCTATGGACAGCTCGATTCGAAGCTGCGCAATGACGAGCGCGTGACGGTCATGGAGCGCACGAATGCGCGCAGTCTCGATGCGGAATCGCTCTCCTATGCACCAGACCTGATCGTCGCTGATGTCTCGTTTATCTCGCTTCGGCACATCCTTGGGCCTGCATTTGCGAGTGCTCGAGCGCCCTGGCGAGCAGTCGTCCTTGTCAAGCCACAGTTCGAGGCGTCGCCCGGCGACGTTGGCAAAGGTGGTGTCGTGCGCGATACAGCGGTACGGCGACAGGCAGTTGCCTCGGTCGCCCGCTACGCTTTAGATCTCGG